>NZ_JAODJG010000035.1:79525-169228 GCF_028156745.1 Streptococcus gwangjuensis | reverse complement strand
TGGAGGATTACCCAAGTCCGGCTGAAGGGAACGGTCTTGAAAACCGTCAGGCGTGTAAAAGCGTGCGTGGGTTCGAATCCCACATCCTCCTTTTGTATTAACGCGGGATGGAGCAGCTCGGTAGCTCGTCGGGCTCATAACCCGAAGGTCGTAGGTTCAAATCCTGCTCCCGCAATAAGGCTCGGTAGCTCAGTTGGTAGAGCAATGGATTGAAGCTCCATGTGTCGGCGGTTCGATTCCGTCTCGCGCCATTTTTATTAATAGTATGTATGCGGGTGTAGTTTAGTGGTAAAACTACAGCCTTCCAAGCTGTTGTCGCGAGTTCGATTCTCGTCACCCGCTTTGAACTTTGTTCAAATTACATTACCAAGTTTTTAACTTGGGCGCGTAGCTCAGGTGGTTAGAGCGCACGCCTGATAAGCGTGAGGTCGGTGGTTCGAGTCCACTCGTGCCCATTAATAGGAGAATTACTCAAGAGGCTGAAGAGGACGGTTTGCTAAATCGTTAGGTCGGGTAACTGGCGCAAGGGTTCGAATCCCTTATTCTCCGTTTGTATGAGGGTTTATAACCCTCTTTTTTTATATTTTTAAGAATAGTAGAATAAAAACTTCAGATTTGTAAAACTTAATTGGATTACTTATCTGAAGTTTTTTTGGGCTCTTTGTCAACTGTAGTGGGTCGAAGAAAAGCTAAAATCTTTATATATTGTCGATTTTATGGTTGTGCTAGTTTATTATTACTTCCAACTCTTGAGTGAAATTTCTCCGCTATTTAGCCAAATTTCTTTTCCGTTATCACATTGAACTAAAAGTTTACCACTTTCAGAGATGTCCTTAGCAAGTCCCTTGTAGTCTTTTTGATCTAGTGTAAAAGTAACTTCTTTTCCTAGGACGAATGACTGTTTTTTATATAGGTATAATAGCTCTTCTGCTGGTGTTTCGAAGAAAGCACGCCATATCTCTATAATTAATTCATTTCTGGTTATAGGTGCTGGTGCTTTAAATAGACTAGCAGCTTTTTCTTTTAATTCCTGGGGGAAGTCTTTAATAGTAAAGTTGATTCCTACTCCAATAATGATATCTGTGACTAGGCCTGTTTCTACAGACGTCATTGCCTCAGTAAGGATTCCTCCAATTTTATGATTGTTTAGGTAGATATCATTGACCCATTTTATGTCGACATCTATTAAAGTTAGGTTCTTAATGGCTTTGTAGACAGCTCCAGCTACAAGTAGTGTGTAGGATGGTAATTGGTCATAGGGAAGATTTGGTTTAAGATGGAGTGTCATATAAATGCCACCTTGGGGTGAGTAGAAAGAACGTTGAAAACGGCCTCGCCCTGCTGTTTGATAGGAAGCTAGATAGAGGGTGTTTGCTTCATTTCCTAAATCAATTGCTTCTTTTGCATCGAGTTGTGTTGATCTTGTTTCGGGTTTAAAACTGATTTTAATTGGAAGATTTGCTTCTAGAAGTTCTGGAAGAATAAGGTCTCCATTCACCAGTTTATAGCCTTTGTTTTTGATACTATCAATTTCAATGCCTTCTTGTTCCAGACGCTTGATGGCTTTCCAAATTGATGTTCGGGTTAGTGATAGTTCTTCTGCGATTTTTTCTCCGCTGACATAGTCGATTTCTTTAGCTAGAATTTGGTAGACGACTTGGTAAGATTTCATAGTGTTTCCTTTCTTTAGGAATTGTAAATGATTTAAATATAGTTTGGATAATTGGTCAAAACCTTATTATATTACTACTATTTTAACATATACCTAGTCTTTACGGTATGATTTTCTTAGAGTAAATGTAGTCATTAAGTTTGAGTTTTGAAATATCATTATTTTTGCTCCCTTTTTTACCTAGTAAACGTTTCCTTTGTTTTCAAATTGCTAAAAAAGTGGTACAATATAGGATAGCTTACTATTATCTGAATCAGCTGATTTGGAGAGAAAGGATTCATTTTGAAATCAATAGGCTTTATTGAAAAGCTGAAAGGGTTGTCTAGTAAAGAGCTGACTTTATTGGGAATTATCCTGAGTATCTTTTTACCCTTTTATCTTTTTGTAGTTGTATTCTGTTTATATATTATCAGTTTAATTTTTACAGGAGACATGAAAAGTATTCTTCAGAAAATGGGTGAGCATCCGATGCTGCTTCTTTTTCTGGGCTATAGTACTGTAATATCCATTTTTGCACAAAATTGGATGGGAGTCGTAGCTTCAGTAGGAATTTTTCTATTTACTGTTTTCTTTTTGCACTATCAGTCGATTTTATCACATAAATTCTTTCGATTGATTTTGCAGCTCGTCTTGTTTGGTAGCGTCTTGTCAGCTGCTTTTGCGAGTTTAGAACATTTCCAAATTGTGAAGAAATTCAACTATGCTTTTCTTTCACCCAATATGCAGGTGTGGCATCAGAATCGTGCAGAAGTGACCTTCTTTAATCCTAATTATTATGGAATTATTTGTTGTTTCTGTATCATGATTGCCTTCTATTTGTTTACAACGACCAAGTTGAATTGGTTGAAAGTATTCTGTGTGATTGCAGGCTTTGTGAATCTCTTTGGATTGAACTTTACGCAAAATCGAACTGCCTTTCCTGCTATTATCGCTGGAGCCATTATTTATCTCTTTACGACCATTAAAAACTGGAAGGCCTTTTGGCTTAGTATTGGGGTCTTTGCGATTGGCTTGAGCTTTCTCTTTTCTAGTGATTTGGGAGTTCGGATGGGGACTTTAGACTCTTCTATGGAAGAACGAATTTCTATCTGGGATGCTGGGATGGCCTTGTTTAAGCAAAATCCTTTTTGGGGTGAGGGGCCATTGACCTATATGCATTCGTATCCTCGGATAAATGCTCCTTATCATGAACATGCTCACAGCCTTTATATTGATACGATTCTGAGTTACGGAATTGTGGGGACCATTTTATTAGTTTTGTCTTCTGTGTCTCCTGTTCGCTTGATGATGGATATGAGTCAGGAGTCGGGGAAACGTCCGATTATCGGTCTTTATCTATCTTTCCTTACAGTGGTTGCTGTGCATGGAATCTTTGACTTGGCCCTCTTCTGGATTCAGTCAGGTTTCATTTTCTTGCTAGTTATGTGCAGTATTCCGTTGGAGCATCGAACGTTGGTATCGGACATGACGGATTAAGTTTTATAAAATTAAAATTCTTCTACCTTGTGTAGGAGATTTTTTTACTGGGAAAAATTATTTCTAAATCGAAATAGTTGACAGATGGAATGACGAGTGTTACAATTACTTTATTCTTTTCGATATAGAAATAAATTGGAGGTGTCATGAAAGATAGTCATTTGGTAGCCCATCATATTCGTTTGTTGAATGGGCGGATTTTTCAAAAGTTACTGAGCCAAGATCCTGAAGCTCTTTATCGGAGTGAACAGGGCAAGATTTTAGCGGTTTTATGGAATAGTGAAACTGGCTGTGCAACTGCGACAGATATTGCTTTGGCGACTGGACTTACTAATAATACTCTGACGACTATGATAAAAAAGCTTGAGGAACAAAATCTTGTAACTATTAGTCCATGTGGAGAAGATAAGCGTAAGAAGTATTTGGTTTTAACAGAGTTGGGGCAGTCTCAGAAAGAAGTGGGGCATCGTGTCAGTCAGAAATTGGATACTATCTTTTACAAAGGATTTTCAGAGGAAGAAATTCGTCAGTTTGAAGGTTTTCAAGAAAGAATTTTGGCTAATCTGAAAGAGGAGGAAAATGAGGGTTAAGATAGATCAAATTAGCTGTTTATAAGCAAAGGTCACTTTTTACTTTGTTTTCCAACTCTTAGGATAAGGAAACTATGTGGTTAGCTCTGGTCAGACTCAAATTGATGGTGATGCCTGTGCCCAGTACGATATCTTCCGTCTAGAAAGCGGGAAAATTTTGGAGTATTGGGATAATATGGAAGTTTTGCCTAAGATAGAAGCCTTGACCAATAGAGATAAGTTTTAAAAGAGGAAGAACATGATTGAATACAAAAATGTAGCGCTACGCTATACAGAAAAAGATGTCTTGAGAGATGTCAATTTACAGATTGAGAATGGGGAGTTTATGGTTTTAGTTGGGCCTTCTGGTTCAGGTAAGACGACCATGATTAAGATGATTAACCGTCTCTTGGAACCGACTGATGGAAATATTTATATGGATGGCAAGCGCATCAAAGACTATGACGAGCGGGATCTTCGTCTTTCTACTGGTTATGTTTTACAGGCTATTGCCCTATTTCCTAATCTAACGGTCGCGGAAAATATTGCCCTGATTCCTGAGATGAAGGGCTGGACTAAGGAAGAAATTGCTAAGAAAACTGAAGAGCTTTTGGCTAAGGTTGGCTTGCCAGTAGCTGAGTATGGACATCGCTTACCTAGTGAACTATCTGGTGGGGAGCAACAGCGTGTTGGAATTGTACGGGCTATGATTGGTCAGCCTAAGATTCTCCTCATGGATGAGCCTTTTTCAGCCTTGGATGCTATTTCAAAAAAACAGTTGCAGGTTCTGACTAAAGAATTGCATAAAGAGTTTGGGATGACAACGATTTTTGTGACCCATGATACGGATGAAGCTTTGAAATTGGCGGACCGTATTGCTGTCTTGCAGGATGGAGAGATTCGTCAGGTGGCGAATCCCGAGACCATTTTAAAAGCTCCTGCAACAGACTTTGTAGCAGACTTGTTTGGAGGTAGTGTTCATGACTAATTTAATTGCAACTTTTCAGGATCGTTTTAGTGATTGGTTGACAGCCCTATCTCAACATTTGCAGTTGTCACTTTTGACCTTGTTACTAGCTATTTTGCTTGCGATTCCCTTGGCTGTTTATCTTCGCTATCATGAGAAGTTGGCGGATTGGGTCTTACAGATTGCAGGGATTTTCCAGACCATCCCGTCTCTGGCCTTGTTGGGGCTCTTTATTCCTTTGATGGGAATTGGAACCTTGCCGGCCTTGACAGCTCTAGTGATCTATGCGATCTTTCCGATTTTACAAAATACCATCACTGGACTAAAGGGAATTGATCCGAGTCTGCAAGAGGCTGGGATTGCCTTTGGAATGACTAGGTGGGAGCGACTCAAGAAGTTTGAAATTCCACTTGCTATGCCTGTTATGATGTCTGGAATTCGGACGGCAGCGGTCTTGATTATCGGTACGGCAACCTTGGCTGCCTTGATTGGGGCAGGGGGACTGGGTTCCTTTATCCTTTTGGGAATTGACCGTAATAATGCCAGTCTGATTTTGATTGGGGCACTTTCTTCAGCAGTGCTGGCTATTGCCTTTAACTTCCTACTAAAAGTGATGGAAAAAGCAAAATTGCGGACGATTTTCTCTGGTTTTGCCTTGGTGACTATATTGCTTGGTTTGTCTTATAGTCCAGCTCTTTTGGCCCAAAAAGAGAAAGAAAACTTGGTTATTGCTGGGAAATTGGGTCCAGAACCAGAAATTTTGGCCAATATGTATAAGTTGCTAATTGAAGAAAATACCAGTATGACTGCGACTGTTAAACCAAATTTTGGGAAAACAAGCTTTCTTTATGAAGCTTTGAAAAAAGGCGATATTGACATCTATCCTGAATTTACAGGAACGGTGACTGAAAGTTTGCTACAACCATCACCGAAAGTGGGTCATGAGCCAGAGCAGGTTTATCAGGTGGCGCGTGATGGTATTGCCAAACAGGATCATCTAGCCTATCTCAAACCCATGTCTTATCAAAATACCTATGCTGTAGCTGTTCCGAAAAAGATTGCTCAAGAATATGGCTTGAAGACCATTTCGGACTTGAAAAAAGTGGAAGGTCAGTTGAAGGCAGGTTTTACACTTGAGTTTAATGACCGTGAAGATGGAAATAAGGGCTTGCAGTCAATGTATGGCCTCAATCTCAATGTGGCGACTATGGAACCAGCCCTTCGCTATCAGGCAATTCAGTCAGGTGATATTCAAATTACGGATGCCTATTCAACCGATGCAGAGTTGGCACGTTATGATTTGCAGGTCTTGGAAGATGACAAGCAACTCTTCCCACCTTATCAAGGGGCTCCACTAATGAAAGAAGCTCTCCTCAAGAAACATCCAGAGTTGGAAACGGTTCTCAATAAATTGGCTGGTAAAATTACTGAAAGCCAGATGAGCCAGCTCAACTACCAAGTCGGTGTTGAAGGCAAGTCAGCAGAACAAGTAGCCAAGGAGTTTCTACAAGAACAAGGTTTGTTGAAGAAATAGTTTGAAAATGTCAAACTCAACTTTGTTAAACGACCATATAGAAAACTGCTCAGACAATGTTGTCTGGGCTTTTTTGGTGTCAGAATTAATGATTTTCATTTTTAAATGGAAAATAAGAGGAAATTTTTAGGATTTTCTAAAATTTTACTGTAAATACACTTGACTATTCACAAAATAGGTGTATAATGTGTTGTGAACTACTTAACAAATAAAGATTTCCAGCTCATGTCGACTAAGGATGGAAATCTTGTGTATAGACAGTTCAGTAGATATATAATAGAGCGTTGCGTCCGAAAGTCTATCCAGACACGGCTCTTTAAAAACAAAAGGAGAAGATTATGAAAACAGAACCGATTCATCGTACCAGTATGTGGAAATTTAAGTTAAGTGCTGCCACCATGACTTTGATTCCCGCTGCCGTGGGGATTAACTATGTTGCCAAAGCCTTGGCGGAGGGGTTAAAGTTGCCCGTTTGGCTGGGGTCTTTGGGAACCTTTCTTACCAGCATGTTGGCTGGGCCGGTTGCCGGTGCCATTAGTGGTTTCATCAACAACGTGATCTATGGGCTGACCTTATCGCCAATTTCAACCGTGTATGCGATTACCAGCATCGGAATTGGGATTGCTGTCGGAGTTTTGCACGCCAATGGGTGGTTCTCGTCAGCGCGACGAGTATTTGTTTCTGCTATTATTATTGCCATCGTTTCAGCTGTCATTTCAACGCCACTCAACGTCATCTTTTGGGGTGGTCAGACCGGTATCGCTTGGGGTGACTCATTGTTTGCGGTAATGGTCGCCAATCATGCACCAGTGTGGCTGGCCTCATTTACCGATGAGTTTGTCTTGGATATTTTGGATAAAGTCTGCGTGGCCTACCTGGCATTCTTCATCTATCGTCAGCTGCCGAAGCGGATGGTGCACTTCTTTAGCGATGATAAATGATGACTGATAAAACATTGATTTCTGGAGCGCCACGGGTCAAGCTCAAGTGGCACCAGGTGATCGATCCGATTACTAAGCTCTTGTTCATCTTGGACATGACGTTGTTGAGCTTTGCCAGTATGAATTTATTGCTTCAGGCCGGATTAATTCTTGTCGCAACACTGCTATTGTTATTTTCCAAATTGAGTTCTACCACTTTTAAGGCGCTGGGATTCAGCCTGTTTCTGATTTGCACTATGCTGATCATCCAAGGGTTATTTTACAGTCGGAATCAAACTGTGCTGTTTTCTGTGCTTGGGGTGTCGTTCTACAAAGAAGGCCTGATTTACGCCACCACTCTGGGTTGTCGAGTATTGGTGATTATTTTGTCCAGTGGCTTTTTTATGGTGACCACGAGTATTTCAGAAAACGCGGCCTATTTGGAACTGTCCGGATTGTCTTATAAAACCGTCTACGTTCTGATGTCGGTGTGTTATATTTTGCCGGAAATGATGCGCAATATGCGGAAAATCCAGCAGGCACAAAAAGTTCGCGGAACCAATCCGCAAAAAACGTTGATTCAGAAATTAAAGTCAGTCCTGCCGGTTCTGATTCCATTGGTGATTAAGACCTTGGATCAATCGATGACGCGGTCGATTTCTCTCCAACTGAGAGGTTTTGATAATCTCAACCGGACTGTCAGAACCTCCCAGCGCGTGTATCGCCTGTCGCGGACGCTGCACATTGGTCTGACTGGATTGGCAATTTTATTGATTGGGTGGAAGATATGGACGAAGATAAACGGATTGTAATTGAAAATTTGACCACCCGTTATCCGGGTACTGAGCAACCACAACTGCGTCAGATTAACGCGGAGGTTCATACCGGCCAGGTGGTTGGGATTATCGGGAATAGCCACTCTGGCAAATCGACTTTGTGCCGTGTGCTGGCAGGGGTCATTCCCAAAATTGTGTCTGCTGAGATTGAGGGCGACTGGCACATGTTTGGCCAGCGAGTGTCCGACAATTGGCCCGTTTATAATGCCATGAATGGAGTTGTACTGCAAAATCCAGCTGGCCAACTAAGCGGGTTGGCAGACACGGTTGCCGATGAAATCGCCTTTGACTTGATTAATCAGGGAATGGCTGAAGGACTGATTCAAAAACGGGTTGAAGAAGTTGCCACGCAAATGGGGCTGATTGAACAGCTGAATTTGCGCCCCGAGAGCCTTTCCGGTGGTCAGATCCAGCGGTTGGCAATTGCCACGGCGATTGTGGCTAATCCGGCTGTTTTGATTATGGATGATCCGACCAGTCAGATGGATCCCCTCGGCCGACGGCAATTTTTCCAATGGCTGGCCCAAGTCAAAGAGACGACTGTCTTCATTGTCACCAGTGAAATTGACGATTTGTGCGAAGTCGCCGACGTTGTGTGGGTGCTGCACGAGGGTCAAATGGTAGCCCAGGGCAGGCCGGGTGAGGTGTTTAATCATTTGGCAGCTGACTGGCAGATTCCAGCCCCGACAATCCAGCAACTTGCTCAAAAAATGGATTGGCACTTGGCTGATGGCCGGTATCCGGTGAATTACGCTGATCTGAAGGAGGTTCGTTATGTCCACAATTGAACTGAGCCACCTGACGTTCACTTATCCGGAACGGTCCTTTAGCTTGGATGTTGAAGACAAACACTTCGCCGATCCGATGGTGGCGATTGTCGGCCAAAATGGTGCCGGCAAATCAACGCTCTTCAAATTGTTGACGGGCTTGCTGACACCACAAACCGGTGTGATTAAGATCGATGGAGAAAATTTTAATGATCTTAAACCAGTCGAAAAGTTACTGAAGGTCGGGATTACTTTTCAGAATCCTGACGATCAGCTTTTCAACCCGACCGTTCAACGAGAGGTGGAGTGGAATGTCGCACAGGTCATGGATGACCACGACACGATTACGAGGCGGGCTTTAGCGGCTCTAAAAAGAGTTGGCTTGGATGATAAAACAGCTGAAAGTCCATATGACCTGTCATTGTCGGAACGCAAGCTGTTGAGCGTTGCCACAGTTTTGGCAGTGGATCCGGCGATTTATTTATTTGATGAGCCGATGATGTCGCTTGATTGGGAAAGCCGGCGCAAGTTGACCGCAATTTTCCATCAGTTGGCTGATTCGGGCCACCAAGTTGTGACCATCACCCATGACATGGATTGGGTCGCCGCCGAGTTTGAGTCGGTGTATGTTATGGAACACGGGAAGTTTGGCTTCGCCGGCAGTCCACGGGAATTGTTCAGCAATCACGAACTTGTCCAGCGAGTGGGATTACTACCACCGCGGATTATGGACATAGCGGAGTCGCTGGGTGATTCACAGACATATTTATCGGTTAATGATTATTGCCAGAAAAATCGAGATGTATAGAAAAAGTCACCTCTGCGGGTTTTCCAGGTTGAAGGATTAACTTCAGCTTCTGGCAAGAACTCACATGGGTGACTTTTGTGTTTAATAACGTTTCATGATCATCGGGTGCTTCCTCAGATCACTCGGTTTGATTTTACTTTGTTTCATGGTCATAATCATATACCATTTCTTTTGGATTTTTTGTTTGACTAATACAAAATAGGTCTTCATAGGTCTTCGCATTTTTAGCGCCCATTAGGATCATCAGTATAATTTTCTGAATTAGGAGACTGTCCCATCACTATTCGAACTTCGTCTCCCAACTTACGCTGTTCTCATTCAATGGTGTAGGCCAAATCCTCATGACAGCTGTTTACCGTGAACAATGGATATTCTGGGCAGCAACTAATGTCTTTTCAATCTATCTCTGGTGGGGAGAAAGCCTGCAAATCCAAGGGAAATACTTGATTTATCTCATTAACAGTATAGTTGGTTGGTATCAATGGAGCAAGGCTGCTAAGCAGAATACGGATTTACCTAACTAAGAATAGATGTTTGAAAGTACTGTTTTAAGTTTTGGGATAAAACAGACAGAGTTGATAATCAAGGATTTTATATTATGAAAAAGAGGATCGGCGGGTCCTCTTTTGTTGTTGAAAAGATAAAAAACTCAGTAACCAAGAAATAAGGCAACTGAGCTCTATTTGCTATTCAATTTTTAGGAATGAGAAGGTCTAGATAAAATTGGACAACTTCCTGGTCTGTAAAGTCTTGTCCTTTTTTGAGCCACCAGGTCAATGTCTCGACAAAGTTGGACACGACTAAGTGTTGGAGGTAAGAAGTAGGTAGATTAGGGTGAGCTTCTTTTAAATCATTAGCCATCAGGGAATAGACATGGTGTTCTAGCTCTTTATGGAGTTGACGGAGGAAGTAGTCATTTTTGGAAAATAGCAGACTGGTGATATGGTCTTGATTTTTCTGAAAATGCAGAAAGAGGTGGGCGAGATAATCCTCGGTTGAAATGGACTCCTCTCTTTCAAAGAGGTGATGGAAGAGGTAGCGGCAAAGCTCGTCCAGAAGTAGTTCCTTGCTCTCATAGTGACAGTAAAAGGTGGATCGTCCCACATCTGCGAGATCAATGATATCCTGAACTGTAGTGGATTCGTAGCCCTTCTCGTTCAAAAGTTGTAGAAAAGCTTGATAGATGGCTTTTTTTGTTTTGCTGATACGGCGGTCAATATTAGTCATATGGACATTTGAGGCAAATTGTTCAGAACTGAATAAAGCTGACATTTTGCTTCTATCCTTTCTTTGAGTTTTAGTAGATAATAATAATGAACAAGGTGTTCATAAATCTATTATAACAAAGGAATGAGAAAGATGAAGGCAAAATATACTGTTTGGGTAGCTTTTTTCTTAAATTTAAGCTATGCTATTGTTGAGTTTATCGCAGGAGGCATCTTTGGTTCGAGTGCTGTTCTTGCTGATTCTGTCCATGACTTGGGAGATGCTATAGCTATTGGCATATCGGCCTTTTTAGAAACAATCTCAAATAGAGAAGAAGATAGGCAGTACACCTTGGGTTACAAGCGATTTAGTCTTTTAGGGGCACTTGTGACTGCTGTGATTCTTATCACAGGATCCATCCTAGTGATTTTGGAAAATATAACTAAACTTTTTAATCCACAGCCCGTTAATGATGAAGGTATCCTCTGGCTAGGGATCATTGCAGTCAGTATTAATGTGCTAGCTAGTCTAGTAGTTCGCAAGGGAAAGACAAAGAACGAGTCAATTCTCAGCCTGCACTTTTTTGAAGATACTCTTGGTTGGTTGGCTGTCATTCTAATGGCGATTATCCTCCGATTTACAGATTGGTATATTCTTGATCCGCTCTTATCTCTTGTCATTTCCATCTTCATTCTAACAAAAGCCATTCCACGTTTTTGGTCTACACTCAAGATTTTCTTGGACGCTGTGCCGGAAGGAGTAGAGACTGGTGATTTGGAGAAGGATTTGGATGCTCTGACCAATGTCAAAAGTGTCAATCAACTTAGTATTTGGTCCATGGATGGTCTGGAAAATAATGCCATTATCCATCTCTGTTTAGAAGATTGGGAGCAGATGACGGAAACAAAGAATCAAGTGCGTCAGCTCTTAGAAGAAAGAGGTGTGCAGAATATTACAATCGAAGTGGATACCAGCCAAAGCAATCATGCGCAACATAAGCGGAGGGTAACAGCCTTAGAGCAACCCCATGGGCATCAACACTAGAAAAGAGGCTGGGGAAAAGTCTTTAAAAGTGAAAAGCGCATAGTGTCAGGCATTAAAAAAACTTGATACTATGCGTTTTATTGTGGGGACATTTACTTCATTTTATCTTGAAATTTAGTTTTTGCCTAGATTCTAATATCTTAATCATTCCTTGTACTTTCTCTTAAAGTCAGTCTGGTTCCCAGCATAGTCAGGCTAGGTATTTTGCGACCGTGGAGTACTTCCTTGTTAAGAATATCCATCCCTGCTCGGCCCATTTCTTCGGTATATACGGTGATGCTGGAGAGGGGAGGATAGACTTGCTTGGTCAGGCTGGTGTCATTAAAGGAAATAAGGCTGACTCGGTCTGGTAGGCTGATTCCAGCTTCTTGGAGGGCACGGAGGGCACCGATGGCTAAACTATCACTGGCAGCAAAAAATGCTGGTGGCAGTTGGTCTCCTAAGCTCTGAATGGCCTCTTTCATTAAGTCATAGCCAGACTGGGCAGTAAAGCTTCCTTGAAAGACCAGTTCATCATGATAGATTCCTTTTGTTTGACTGTAGTTCTTAAAATTTTCCAGACGTTTATCCTGAATGATTTCTTCTTGGTCTGTTGTCTCCTCAAGACCTGTTAGAATCCCGATACGGTCCATCCCTTGATTGAAGAAATAATCGACAATTTGTTTCATGGCAGTGTAAAAATCCGTGATAATACAAGTATGTCCTAGTGAAAGTGTATCGCTGTCTAGAAAGACAAGAGGCTTTTGGTATTCTTCGAAGGCGGTAATCTGAGCTCGACTAAATTTTCCGATGCAGAGAATTCCAATCACCTCCTCGCTTAGTGTAAAAGGATGGTCATTAAAATAGCGCAAGATATCATAGTCCAGTTCTTGGGCTCTTTTTTCTATGCCTAGGCGAATCTGGTAGTAGTAGAGGTCGTCCAGCTCCCCTTGTTCACTGACCCATTGGATAATGGCAATCTTTTGCTTAGGCTTGTGTGACTCGCCTGTCTTGAGGTGCTTGGTGTAGCCCAGCTCTTCAGCAACGGTTAAAATACGGTGTCTGGTTTCTTCTGTAACAGATAGGCTCTGGTCGCGATTGAGGACGCGGGATACGGTCGCGATAGAGACAGAGGCTAGCTGTGCAATGTCTTTTAAGGTAGCCATAACTCCTCCTTCTTTTAAGTTAGTATATCATATTTTTCTGCTTTTTACCGATAGTTTAGTAAAATTTTAGTAAAAAGGATTGACCTTGGGAAATCCCTTGGATACAATAGAAGAAAACGATTACACGTTAAGGTGACTTAACGGACAGTCAAAGGAGAAATCATATGACACAACATCTTACTGCTGAAGCACTTCGTAAAGACTTTCTTGCTGTTTTTGGTCAAGAAGCAGACCAAACCTTCTTTTCACCAGGTCGTATCAATTTGATTGGTGAACACACGGACTACAACGGTGGACATGTTTTCCCAGCAGCTATTTCCTTGGGAACTTATGGGGCAGCTCGCAAGCGTGACGACCAAGTCTTGCGTTTCTACTCAGCTAATTTTGAGGACAAGGGCATTATCGAAGTGCCTCTCGCTGACCTCAAGTTTGAAAAAGAGCACAATTGGACCAATTATCCAAAAGGAGTTCTTCATTTCTTGCAAGAAGCTGGCCATGTGATTGACAAAGGTTTTGATTTTTATGTTTATGGGAATATCCCAAATGGTGCTGGTTTGTCTTCTTCAGCATCATTGGAACTCTTGACAGGAGTCGTGGCAGAGCATCTCTTTGATTTAAAATTAGAGCGTCTCGATTTGGTTAAAATCGGTAAACAAACAGAAAACAACTTTATCGGCGTAAATTCTGGTATCATGGATCAGTTTGCTATCGGTATGGGGGCTGACCAACGTGCTATTTACCTAGATACTAATACTCTAGAATACGACTTGGTGCCACTTGATTTGAAGGACAATGTCGTTGTTATCATGAACACCAACAAACGCCGTGAATTGGCGGACTCTAAATACAATGAACGCCGTGCTGAGTGTGAAAAAGCAGTGGAAGAGTTGCAAGCTGCCTTGGATATTCAGACCTTGGGTGAATTGGACGAGTGGGCTTTTGACCAATACAGCTATCTGATTAAAGATGAAAATCGTTTGAAACGTGCTCGTCATGCTGTGCTTGAAAACCAACGTACCCTTAAAGCTCAAGCAGTCCTCCAAGCAGGTGATTTGGAAACATTTGGTCGCTTGATGAATGCATCTCACGTTTCTCTGGAGCATGACTATGAAGTAACTGGTTTGGAATTGGATACCTTGGTTCACACAGCTTGGGATCAAGAAGGTGTTCTCGGTGCTCGAATGACAGGTGCTGGTTTTGGTGGCTGTGCCATTGCCTTGGTTCAAAAAGATACTGTTGAGTCCTTTAAGGGAGCTGTAGGCAAACACTACGAGGAAGTAGTTGGATACGCTCCAAGCTTCTATATCGCTGAAGTTGCAGGTGGCACTCGCGTCCTTGACTAGTCAAAAGGAGGCTCTATAGTGACCTTAGTAGATAAATTTGCAACACATGTCATTTCTGAAAGTTCATTTGAGGAAATGGATCGAATCTACCTGATCAATCGTGTTTTGGCACGAGTGGGAGACGGTGTTTTGGAAGTTGAGACCAATCTGGATCAATTGATTGACCTCAAGGACCAGCTGGTTGAGGAAGCCGTTCGATTAGAAACGATTAAAGATAGTCAGACTGCGCGTGAAATCCTTGGTGCTGAATTGATGGACTTGGTGACTCCTTGTCCGAGTCAGGTTAATCGTGACTTTTGGGCAACCTATGCCCACTCTCCTGAGCAAGCGATAGAGGATTTTTATCAACTCAGTCAGAAAAATGACTACATCAAACTCAAGGCCATTGCTAAAAATATTGCTTATCGTGTTCCATCTGATTACGGTGAACTTGAAATTACCATCAACCTCTCTAAGCCTGAAAAGGATCCCAAAGAGATTGCGGCAGCCAAGTTGGTGCAAGCTAGTAATTATCCTCAGTGTCAGCTTTGTCTAGAGAATGAGGGCTACCATGGTAGGGTCAACCACCCAGCTCGCAGCAACCACCGTATTATCCGTTTTGAAATGGCTGGTCAGGAGTGGGGCTTCCAGTATTCGCCCTATGCTTACTTTAATGAGCATTGTATTTTCTTAGATGGCCAGCATCGTCCCATGGCCATTAGTCGTCAGAGCTTTGAACGTCTGCTGACTATCGTAGAGCAGTTTCCAGGGTATTTTGCAGGCTCTAATGCCGACCTGCCGATTGTGGGTGGCTCTATTCTGACTCATGATCACTATCAGGGAGGCCGTCACGTATTTCCTATGGAATTGGCTCCCTTGCAAAAGACTTTCTCTTTTACTGGTTTTGAGCAGGTCAAGGCTGGGATTGTCAAGTGGCCCATGTCAGTGTTGCGTTTGACTTCGGATTCCAAAGAAGATTTGATCAACTTGGCTGACAAGATTTTGCAGGAATGGCGTAAGTATTCAGATTCTGCAGTACAGATTTTGGCGGAGACAGACGGGACACCACATCACACCATCACCCCAATTGCCCGTAAGCGTGATGGACAGTTTGAGTTGGACTTAGTCTTGCGGGACAATCAGACTTCTGCAGAACATCCTGATGGCATCTATCATCCCCACAAGGATGTCCAACATATCAAGAAGGAAAATATCGGCTTGATTGAGGTCATGGGCTTGGCAATTTTGCCACCACGTCTAAAAGAAGAAGTGGAGCAAGTCGCTAGCTATCTTGTCGGAGAAGCTGATACAGTTGCCGCTTATCATCAGGAATGGGCAGACCAACTCAAAGACAACCATCCAGAACTAACGGATAAAGAAAAAGCCCTTGCAATCGTCAAGGACTCTGTGGGTGCTATCTTTGCGCGTGTACTTGAGGATGCAGGAGTCTACAAGCAGACGGAACAAGGACAGGCAGCCTTTATGCGCTTTGTGGAGCAGGTTGGTATTTTGCCAGGCTAGGAGCTTTCTCCTTGCACAGTTCTATAAAAAGTAGTATCATAGTGTCGTTTGAAATATCAGGAGGAAACGATGAAAGATTTTCATTTTGACGCTATATCTGCCTTTGAAAATTACGAAATTGAAAAAATGAGAGATGGTCACGTTGTGGTGACGACCAAAGTAGTGGACTCGTCGCTCAACTACTATGGCAATGCCCATGGTGGCTATCTCTTTACCCTTTGCGACCAGATTAGTGGTTTGGTGGTCATCTCGCTAGGACTAGACGGAGTAACACTCCAGTCCTCTATCAACTACCTTAAGGCAGGAAAACTCGACGATGTGCTGACCATTAAAGGAGAATGTGTCCATCAAGGTCGCACAACCTGTGTAGTAGATGTCGATATCACCAATCAAGAGGGCAGAAATGTTTGCAAGGCAACCTTTACCATGTTTGTCACAGGACAACGGTCAGAAGAAAGACAGGTAAGGATATAAAGAGTAATTTAATAGAGTGAGGTGAATTTTGGAATTTATAAAATTTGCCTTACTCATTTTTTGATATTGATATGATTTAATTCTAAAATAGAAAATTTAGTAATGTGGTAGAAAATACAAGAGTTGTGTTTTAATTTCTATGGTATAATTAAAAGCATGAAGATAAAAGAAATAAAGGAAATTACTTTACAACCGTTCACGAAATGGACAGGTGGTAAAAGACAATTATTGCCTGTTATTAGAGAATTAATGCCTAAAAACTATAACAGGTATTTCGAACCTTTTGTTGGAGGTGGAGCTTTATTTTTTGATTTAGCTCCTAAAGATGCAGTTATTAATGATTTTAACGCTGAACTAATAAATTGCTATCAACAAATTAAGGACAATCCTCAAGAATTGATTGAAATTTTGAAAGTTCATCAGGAACATAATTCAAAAGAATATTATTTAGATTTACGTTCTGCTGATCGTGATGAAAGAATAGATATGATGTCTGAAGTACAAAGGGCAGCACGTATTCTCTATATGTTGAGAGTAGACTTTAATGGTTTATATCGTGTGAATTCTAAGAATCAGTTTAATGTACCTTATGGTCGTTATAAAAATCCTAAAATTGTTGATGAGAATTTGGTATCTGCTATTTCAACTTATCTGAATAATAATCAAATAGAAATTAAAAAAGGAGATTTTGAAAAGGCTGTTTTGGATGTTCAACCAGGGGATTTTGTATATTTTGATCCCCCGTATATTCCATTGTCAGAGACAAGTGCCTTTACTTCTTACACTCATGAGGGGTTTTCATATGATGATCAAGTAAGATTAAGAGATACCTTTAAGAAATTGAGTGATGCAGGGGCTTATGTTATGTTGTCAAACTCCTCTAGTTTTTTGGTAGAGGAGTTGTATCGAGGTTTTAATATCCATTATGTTGAGGCTACCCGAACTAATGGAGCAAAATCTTCGAGTCGAGGAAAAATTTCTGAAATTATAGTCACAAATTATGAAAAATAACGAATATAAGTATGGAGGTGTTTTAATGACAAAACCATACTATAATAAAGATAAAATGATTCTTGTTCATGCAGATACGTTTAAGTTATTATCGAAAATGAAACCAGAAAGCATGGACATGATCTTTGCTGATCCTCCATATTTTTTGAGTAACGGTGGCATATCAAATTCTGGGGGACAGGTTGTATCTGTAGATAAAGGTGACTGGGATAAGATTTCTTCCTTTGAGGAAAAGCACGAATTCAATCGTAAATGGATTCGTTTAGCAAAAGAAGTTTTGAAGCCTAATGGGACTATTTGGATTTCGGGGAGTTTACATAATATTTACTCAGTTGGAATGGCATTAGAGCAAGAAGGTTTTAAAATTCTAAATAACATTACTTGGCAGAAAACAAACCCTGCACCTAATTTATCCTGTCGTTATTTCACTCATTCTACTGAAACTATTTTATGGGCAAGAAAAAATGATAAAAAAGCTCGTCACTATTACAATTACGATTTGATGAAAGAGCTAAATAATGGTAAGCAAATGAAAGATGTTTGGACAGGTGCTTTGACGAAAAAAGCTGAGAAATGGGCTGGCAAGCATCCAACACAAAAACCAGAATATTTATTGGAACGTATAATTTTGGCCTCTACTAAAGAGGGTGACTATATTCTAGATCCATTTGTTGGTAGTGGCACTACGGGTGTTGTTGCGAAGCGATTAGGTAGAAGATTTATAGGTATCGATGCTGAAAAAGAATATTTGCAAATTGCAAAGAAGAGGTTGGAGGTATAGAGAAGTGTTAGAGTTAGGTGAGTATGCGACTTATAAAGAATTTGGCCTTGAACTTATTAACTGTTTAGAACATTCTGGTTTTTCCGCGTCAATTAAAGAGGGAGAAGAAGCTAAATCTAGAATCCTTATAACACCTCAAGATATAACTTTGATATTTTATGGATATAAGGCAACAAACGAGAAGACTAAAAAACGATTAAAGAGAAATTCTTACGATTGTTTAGTAAGATTTAAGGAAGAAGATGTAAGTTTTATAACAATCTGTAAGGAAATAATAGAAAAATGTCATATTGAAAAAATTCCTGTAAAACTAATAAAGAATATAGTATATATTGTCTTGAGGTCAATCTCACAAAGGCCATTAACAACAATAGAATCTACAATTTCAGATTATTTATTAATTGAAAACCAACTAATTAGAATTAATAATCCATTATATAATGACAGATATCTATCATCAGAAGAAATTGATAATGGTATTAAAGAGTTAAGAAGTGTATTAGATTCATTGAATGATGTTGGAAAATTTTCCTTGCAAGAAATTATAAATATAATAAGTTATATTGCAATTATCGAGGAATTTAATTATCCGAAACTTGAGGGTGATACTAAATATAGAGGACGTTCAGATTGTTTTGGTAGATATATTGAGGTTTTATTTGGTGATATAGATGAACTTAGTAGACATATTTCTGAACAATCTTTTTCTGTAGGTGCGCATTTTATTCATGATCAAAGATACCAAGATTATTATTTAACTAAATATATAGAGATGGATAGACTTGAGTTGAACAATCAAGGTGAATATTTTTAAGAAAGGAATCTTATGAATCTATTAAATTATCATAAATTACCGTCAGAAGAGCGCTTGGGAAAATTTCTTTCTACGCTTTCAATTACCAACAGAACTCCTGAGTATTATGTAAATTGGGAGAAAGTTGATCGTGAGACAAAGAAGTATGAACTAGAGTTGAATACTTTAAACTACTTAATTGGTAAAGATGATATCTATTCAGAAGCATTACACTTATTCACTAAACAACCCGATTTATTAAAAGCAATTCCTAGCTTGATTGCAAGTCGTGATAAAGTTTTAGATATTCTAACAATAGATGAAAACGACAATATGTATTTTGAGCAAATGGATTTCAAAACGATAGACATTAGTAGAATAGATGATTACATGAAATTTATTGAGCAATCTGGTTTATTAAAATTTTTACAACAACATGCTAATCGTTCATTAGTTGATTATGTTTATGGAGTAGAGACTGGATTAGATAGCAATGCACGAAAAAACCGAAGTGGGACAACCATGGAAGGTATTTTAGAGAGACATGTAGCAAAAATTTCTCAGGAACAAAAATTGGAATGGAAATCTCAAGCTACAGCTCAATTTATTAAAGATAATTGGGGGATTAGAGTACCTGTTGATAAGTCTGAGAGAAGATTTGATGTTGCAGTTTATTCCCGAGAAAAACATAAAGTTTGGCTGATTGAAACGAATTATTATGGTGGCGGAGGAAGTAAATTAAAAGCGGTTGCTGGAGAGTTTACTGAACTCAGTCAATTTGTTATTACTTCAGATGACAATGTTGAATTTGTTTGGGTTACTGATGGTCAAGGATGGAAAACAGCACACTTACCACTAGCAGAAGCATTTAGTCACATTACGAATGTATTCAATTTAGAAATGTTAAGAGAAGAATTTTTAGCTGATTTATTTTTACAATAATTGTTCATTAGCTATAAACAAAAAGAGGTTCGCACCTCTTTTTCTTATTTCTTTTTATGATTTAATATGGCATTGAGGACAATGGCGAGTAGGCTGGCTACGACGATTCCGTTTGAGAAGAACATTTGGAAGGCTGTCGGCATGCTGACAAAGAGATTACTGTTGTTGAGTCCGACACCTGCAGCGATTGATACAGCTGCGATAAGAAAGTTGTGTTCATTGTTAGCAAAGTCAACACGGGCGAGAATTTGCATCCCTTGAATGGATACAAAACCAAACATCACTAGCATAGCACCACCGAGGACAGGGCTCGGAATGATTTGGGCAAGGGCACCAAACTTAGGAAGGAGTCCAAGGAGAACCAGGAAACCAGCTGCGTAATAGATTGGCAGGCGAGTCTTAATACCTGATAATTTAACCAAACCAACGTTTTGTGAAAATCCTGTGTAAGGGAAGGTATTAAAGATTCCTCCGAGAAGCACAGCTAAACCTTCTGCGCGGTAACCGTTGCGCAGGCGCGTGCTGTCGATTGGATCTTTTGTGATATCAGACAAGGCTAGGTAAACACCAGTAGACTCAACCATAGAAACCGTTGCGATGATACACATCATGACAATAGATGAGATTTCAAAGGTTGGCATCCCAAAGTAGAGTGGAGTTGGGACATGGACAAGTGGTGCTGCCGCAACAGGAGAGAAATCAACCAAGCCCATGGTAGCAGCAATGGCAGTTCCAACAACCAAACCAATCAAAATAGAGATAGACTTGATAAATCCTTTAGTAAAGATGTTGATCAAGAGGATAATCAGAACAGTAATAGCTGCAAGCAAGAGACTTTGACCAGTTGGCTCAGGAACGTTATTTCCCATATTTCCAATAGCGACAGGGATCAAGGTTAAACCAATCGTGGTAATTACAGAACCTGTTACGATAGATGGGAAGAGATTGGCCACTTTTGAGAAGATGCCTGAAACAAGAACCACGTAAATCCCTGATGCGATAAGGGCACCAAACATAGCGCCACTACCATGGCTTTGTCCAATCATAATTAAGGGAGCGACCGACTGAAAGGCGACTCCAAGAACGACTGGGAGTCCAATACCGAAGTATTTGTTGAGTTGGAGTTGGAGGAAGGTTGCCACACCACACATGAAGATATCTGTAGAAATCAGGTAGGTCAGCTGCTCAGCCGAATAGCCAAGGGCTGTCGCAATCATGATGGGAACTAGGATGGATCCTGAGTACATGGCTAGTAAGTGCTGCAAGCCAAGAACGGCTGCTTGCGAATGTTTTTCTTGAGTTTGCATTAGAGATCTGCCTCCTTAAAAATAACTTGACCATTTTCAAAACGATCCAAACGAGCGAGTGATAGGACAGGATAGCCTGCTTTTTCAAGCAAATCACGGCCATCTTGGAAAGATTTTTCAATCACAATACCGATAGCTTCGACTGTTGCTCCAGCCTGTTCGATGATTTGAATCAAGCCTTTAGCGGCTTGGCCATTAGCAAGGAAATCGTCGATAATCAAGACCTTGTCCTCTGGTGAGAGGAATTTTCCAGCAATGGAAACGGTGCTGGTTACTTGCTTGGTAAAGGAGTAGACTTCTGCAGTTAAGATTCCTTCGTTCATAGTGATGTTCTTAGCTTTTTTGGCGAAAATCATAGGGACATTTAAGGCTTCAGCTGTAAAAACAGCTGGGGCAATACCCGACGCTTCAATGGTTACGACTTTGGTAATGCCAGCAGAAGCAAATTTTTCCGCAAAAACCTTACCAATTTCTCGCATCAGGCTAAAGTCAACTTGGTGGGTTAAAAAGGAATCCACCTTGAGAATGTTATCACCCAAGATATGCCCATCCTTGAGGATGCGCTCTTCTAATAATTTCATAAGACCTCCTAAAGTCTAAAAGCCAATCCATTTTCTTGTTTCAGATTTCTACCCAGTAAAACGGATAGAAAAAGGACCTACTTAATCTCTAAGTAAGTCCCCAAAATAGGCATGGCAAAAACGACCATACCTCACTCTGACTTACTTATTGTTAGGTGTTCCGGCACCTTGTAGAAACGTCGTGCCAATTCACGACATAAACAAGTAAAACGATATTCAATTTAACATAGGCTTGTGCCAATGTTTTTATTTTACACTAAATAGCTTTAAAAATCAAATGTTTTGTTAGTATTTTGATTAAAAAACGAACATATATAATAAAAATGGGTAAAAAATCAGTTATTGGCTAACATTTAGAAGATTTTTCCATCATAAAAGGCATATTATCAAGATTTTTCAAGACTTGACAATATGCCTTTTTCTAACTTTAAAGACTTTTTCCCTATCTTTATTATTCTACTCGCTAAATCTTAAAAAATAGCCATCTGGATCCAAAACTGCAAATTCATGGGGATATATAAAGCTATCTCCTACTCGAAATTCTCTTTTTGTCAGGGGACGATGGATAGGATAGTCAGCTTCCAGCAGTTTTTGGTGGAGCTGAGGAGCATCTGCAATGCCAAAGGAAATATTGACACCGCGCCCGAAAGGATAGGTTAGTTGGGCTAATTCTTCTGCGCTGCCTTCTTCTAGCATAAGTTGGCAGTCTTCAAGCGAGAGGAAGAGAAATTTCTCCTCTGGACGCTCGTATTCGACAGAGAATCCTAGCAGGTTGCAGTAGAAGTGGCGTGATTTTTCGATGTCAGATACTACAAATTCAGGAATGACAGCTTGATAGTCCATTCGTTTTCTCCTTAGAGTTCAATCTCCATGACAATGGGTGTGTGGTCTTGGCGAGCACCAGAATCAATCATGTCAGACTTGATCACCTTGTCAGCGATGCGGTTACTTGTGAGCCAGTAGTCGATTCTCCAGCCTGTATTGTTGATTTTAGAAGTCTTGCTGCGTTGTGCCCACCAAGTGTAGCGTTCTGGAACGTCACCGTGAATGTGGCGGAAGGTGTCCGTAAATCCAGTTGCCAAGAGGTTGGTAAATCCAGCACGTTCCTCGTCGGTAAATCCTGGTGAACGGCGGTTACTAGCAGGATTTGCAAGGTCGATTTCATTGTGGGCTACGTTGTAGTCACCGGTCGCAAGGACTGGCTTTTCTTTGTCTAGTTCAGCCAAGTACTCCGCATATTTGACATCCCAGACTTGGCGTTCTTCCAAGCGTTTGAGTCCATCGCCAGCATTTGGTGTGTAAACTTGGGTTACGAAAAATTCATCAAATTCTAGAGTAATGATACGGCCTTCCAAGTCCATGGTAGAAGGGGCACCGATTTCTGGAAAAGTGACAGTGGGTGTGAGTTCTTTCTTATAAAGGAACATGGTTCCGGCATAGCCTTTACGGGCAGGCTCTTGGGAAGAGCGCCAGGTGTTTTCGTAGCCTGGAAAGAGTTCTTCTAAAATTTCCAGATGTTTCTTTGTAGGCCCCTTGGCAGAAAGCTTTGTTTCTTGGATAGCGATAATATCAGCATTTTCAGCGACCAAGGTTTGTAGGACTTCTTGGGACAATTTGGCACGAGCTGAGTCACTAGTTAGGGCAGCGTTTAGGGAATCAATATTCCATGAGATGAGTTTCATAAAATTACCTTTTTCATTCAGATTATAGATTTTATTATACCAAAAAAAGGTCTATTTCCCCAACGTATGGCTTGAAAAATCACTCTCTTTCGTTTATAATGAAGAATGATTTTATGAAAGGGAGTGAAAATAAATGAAATTTTACTCATATGACTATGTACTTAGCCAAATCAGTCAGCAAAATGGCATCATGATTGGCTTTGGGATTGTGCTCCTAGCTATCACAGGATTTTTTGCTTTTAAGGCTTATCGTGATAAAAAGGGAACTAAGTTTCGTGAATTGGTCATGATTTTGGCCTTGACTTTGGTAGCCATGCTTTTGGTAACAATCTCAAAATACCAGACCAATCAAGCCTCTAACAATCAATTTCAAACTTCCCTTCATTTCATAGAGGTCATTTCTAAAGACTTGGGAGTGGATAAATCAGAAGTTTATGTCAATACTTCAGCTGCCACTGATGGAGCACTTATCAAGGTAGGTTCAAATTTCTATCGTGCCATGAACGGGAGCCAACCAGACAAGTATCTTTTAGAGAAATTAGAATTGCATCAAACAGACGCTATTGAATTGGTGGAGGTAAACAAATGACACTCAACTACATGGAAATTTTAATCAAACTGGCCTTGGGTCTTTTCTCGCTTGTTTTTGTTATCAATGTGACAGGAAAGGGGAATCTAGCACCTAACTCTGCTACAGACCAAATTCAGAACTATGTTCTCGGTGGTATCATTGGTGGGGTGATTTACAATAGTTCTATCAGTATTCTCCAGTATGCAGTGATTTTGATGATGTGGACGATTTTGGTCTTGACCCTCAAATGGCTCAATAACAATGTTCGTTTTGTCAAACGCTTGATTGATGGTAAACCGACTCTGCTCATCAAAAATGGGCAGATTGACCCAGAAGCCTGTCGTTCAGTTGGTTTGTCTGCGGCAGATGTTGCTCTCAAACTTCGTAGCCAAGGAATTTTCCAGATGAAGCAAGTTAAACGAGCTGTGCAAGAGCAAAATGGCCAACTCATCGTGGTCCAAATGGGAGATGAAAATCCTAAGTATCCAGTTGTGACTGACGGTGTGATCCAAGTAGATGTTTTGGAATCGATTGGTCGTAGCGAAGAGTGGTTGCTTGATAACCTCAACAAGCAAGGACATGACAATGTAGCTAATATCTTTATCGCTGAGTATGACAAGGGTGCCGTTACAGTCGTAACCTATGAATAAGAAAAACCTGGGGTCTTGGCCTCAGGTTTCTATTTGCAATCAGAAAGGGATTTTATGTCCATTATTCAAAAACTTTGGTGGTTTTTCAAGTTAGAAAAACGCCGTTATCTAGTCGGAATTGTGGCCCTGGTCTTGGTTTCCGTCCTCAATCTCATTCCACCTATGGTTATGGGGCGGGTCATTGATGCTATTACGTCGGGACAATTAACCCAGCAGGACCTCCTTCTTGACTTATTTTATTTGCTGCTTGCGGCCTTTGGGATGTACTACCTGCGCTATGTTTGGCGTATGTATATCCTTGGAACTTCCTACCGTTTGGGGCAGATTATGCGGTCTCGCTTGTTTGAGCATTTCACAAAAATGTCTCCAGCCTTTTATCAGACCTATCGGACGGGGGACCTGATGGCGCACGCAACCAATGATATCAATGCCTTAACCCGTCTCGCAGGGGGAGGGGTTATGTCAGCGGTGGATGCCTCAATCACAGCTTTAGTGACCTTGTTGACCATGCTCTTTAGCATTTCGTGGCAAATGACCCTAGTTGCCATTTTACCCTTACCTTTCATGGCTTATGCCACCAGTCGTCTAGGGAGAAAGACCCACAAGGCCTTTGGCGAATCCCAAGCTGCCTTTTCCGAACTCAATAACAAGGTGCAGGAGTCCGTATCAGGTATCAAAGTGACCAAGTCTTTCGGATATCAGGCGGACGAGTTGAAGTCCTTTCAGGTAGTCAATGAATTGACCTTTCAAAAGAACCTCCAAACCATGAAATACGATAGTCTCTTTGACCCCATGGTTCTCTTGTTTGTTGGTTCATCCTATGTCTTAACGCTCTTGGTTGGTTCCTTGATGGTTCAGGAAGGGCAGATTACAGTTGGGAATCTAGTTACCTTTATAAGCTATTTGGATATGCTGGTCTGGCCTCTTATGGCCATTGGCTTCCTCTTTAATATCACTCAGAGAGGGAAGGTTTCCTACCAGCGGATTGAGGAACTTTTGTCTCAGGAATCACCTGTACAAGACCCTGAATTTCCTTTAGATGGCATTGAAAATGGGAGATTGGAGTACAATATTGATAGTTTTGCCTTTGAAGATGATAAAACATTGACGGATATTCACTTTAGTTTGGAAAAAGGGCAAACGTTGGGCTTGGTTGGGCAAACAGGCTCTGGGAAAACATCCTTGATCAAACTTCTATTACGTGAATACGATGTGGACAAGGGAGCCATTTATCTAAATGGTCACGATATTCGGGACTATCGTCTGACAGACCTTCGTAGTCTTATGGGCTATGTTCCTCAGGACCAGTTTCTCTTTGCGACCTCTATCTTAGACAATATTCGCTTTGGAAATCCTAACTTACCACTTTCAGCAGTCGAGGAAGCGACGAAGTTAGCCCAAGTTTACCAAGACATTGTAGACATGCCTCAAGGATTTGATACGTTGATTGGTGAAAAGGGAGTCAGTCTTTCTGGAGGTCAAAAGCAGCGTCTGGCGATGAGTCGGGCTATGATTTTAAACCCTGATATCTTGATTTTGGATGATTCTTTGTCAGCTGTGGATGCCAAGACAGAATATGCGATTATCGACAATCTTAAGGAGACGCGAAAGGAAAAGACAACCATTATCACAGCTCATCGACTCAGTGCAGTTGTCCATGCAGATTTGATTTTAGTCCTGCAAAATGGACGGATTATCGAACGAGGCAGGCACGAAGACTTGCTAGCCTTGGATGGCTGGTATGCCCAAACCTACCAGTCTCAGCAGTTGGAAATGAAAGGAGAAGAAGATGCAGAATAAGAAAGAACAATGGGCTGTATTGAAGCGCTTGATGTCCTATCTCAAGCCCTATGGACTCCTGACCTTTTTGGCACTAAGTTTTCTCCTAGCGACTACGGTCATTAAAAGTGTCATTCCCCTTGTGGCTTCCCACTTTATCGACCAGTATCTCAGCAATCTCAACCAACTTGCTGTGACCGTTTTGCTGGTCTATTATGGCCTTTATATCCTACAAACTATGGTACAGTATGTCGGTAATCTTCTCTTTGCACGGGTGTCCTACAGTATTGTTAGGGATATTCGTCGGGATGCCTTTGCCAATATGGAGAAATTGGGTATGTCTTATTTTGATAAAACACCAGCAGGTTCCATCGTCTCTCGTTTGACCAATGATACTGAGACCATCAGTGATATGTTTTCAGGGATTTTATCCAGCTTTATCTCTGCAGTTTTTATCTTTCTGACAACACTTTATACCATGTTGGTTCTGGATTTTCGTTTGACGGCTTTAGTCTTGCTCTTTCTCCCCTTGATTTTCCTTTTGGTCAATCTTTATCGGAAAAAATCCGTCAAGATTATTGAGAAAACCAGAAGTCTCTTGTCGGATATCAATAGTAAGCTGGCCGAAAACATCGAGGGAATCAGGATTATCCAGGCCTTTAATCAGGAGAAGCGCCTGCAAGCAGAATTTGATGAGATTAACCAAGAACACTTGGTCTATGCCAACCGTTCTGTAGCCTTGGATGCCCTCTTTTTGCGCCCTGCCATGAGTTTGCTGAAACTCCTAGGATATGCAGTTTTAATGGCCTATTTTGGCTACCGTGGACTTTATCTGGGAATAACAGCAGGGACTATGTATGCCTTTATCCAGTATATCAATCGCCTCTTTGATCCCTTGATTGAAGTAACGCAAAACTTCTCAACCCTTCAAACGTCTATGGTTTCTGCAGGCCGTGTCTTTGCCTTAATCGATGAGAGGACCTATGAGCCCCTTCAAGAAAATGGCCAAGCTGAGGTCAAAGAAGGCAATATCCGTTTTGAACATGTGTGTTTCTCATATGATGGCAAACACCCGATTCTGGATGATATTTCTTTTTCTGTTAACAAGGGGGAAACCATTGCCTTTGTAGGTCATACAGGTTCAGGGAAATCGTCTATTATCAATGTCCTCATGCGCTTTTATGAATTCCAGTCAGGCCGAGTTCTCTTGGATGATGTGGATATTAGGGACTACAGTCAGGAAGAACTGAGAAAAAACATCGGACTGGTCTTGCAGGATCCCTTCCTCTATCATGGGACCATTAAGTCCAATATCGCCATGTATCAAGAAATCAGTGATGAGCAGGTCCAGGCTGCAGCTGCTTTTGTCGATGCAAATTCCTTTATTCAAGAACTTCCTCAGGGTTATGATTCCCCTGTTTCCGAGCGTGGTTCGAGCTTCTCTACTGGGCAACGCCAGCTTCTTGCCTTTGCTAGAACAGTCGCCAGTCAACCTAAAATCTTGATTTTGGATGAAGCGACAGCTAATATTGACTCTGAAACAGAAAGTCTGGTTCAAGCTTCACTAGCTAAGATGAGACAGGGGCGGACAACCATTGCCATTGCCCACCGTCTTTCTACTATCCAAGACGCCAACTGTATCTATGTTTTGGATAAGGGGCGCATTATAGAGAGTGGCACTCATGAGGAACTCTTGGCTCTAGGAGGAACCTATTACAAGATGTATAGCTTGCAGGCAGGGGCCATGTCTTAATACTCTTTGATTTTCATTGAGTGTAAGAAGGAAATCATTCAAATTACAGATTTCTTTCACCGCCTTTTCCATTTTGTGGTATAATGAAAAATGTTGACAAATAGTATAATAAAAACAAAGGAGAAACAGCATGCTGAAATGGGAAGACTTGCCCGTGGAAATGAAATCAAGCGAGGTTGAGTCTTACTACCAGCTTGTCTCTAAAAGGAAGGGTTCGCTGATTTTCAAGCGTTGCTTGGACTGGGTTCTAGCCTTGGTCTTACTAGTTCTAACCTCTCCTATCTTTCTCATCTTGAGCATTTGGATCAAGTTGGATAGCAAGGGGCCAGTGATTTACAAGCAAGAGCGCGTGACCCAGTACAATCGACCTTTCAAGATTTGGAAGTTCCGTACCATGGTGACGGATGCAGACAAAAAAGGAAGTTTGGTGACTTCTGCTAATGATAGTCGCATTACCAAGGTTGGCAATTTTATCCGCCGTGTGCGTTTGGACGAACTGCCTCAACTGGTCAATGTTCTTAAAGGCGAAATGTCCTTTGTCGGTACACGACCTGAAGTGCCACGCTACACAGAGCAGTATAGCCCTGAAATGATGGCGACCTTGCTTTTGCCAGCAGGGATTACCTCTCCAGCCAGCATCAACTACAAGGATGAGGACACTATCATCAGTCAAATGACGGAGAAAGGTCTGTCGGTTGACCAAGCCTATGTCGAACACGTCCTTCCTGAAAAGATGCGCTATAACCTTTCTTATCTCCGAGAATTTAGTTTCCTTGGAGACATCAAAATCATGTTTCAAACCGTGTTTGAGGTACTAAAATAAAGTAGTCATGAGAGAATGAGTACAGATAAAAGGAGCAAATCAATGCCAAATTACAATATTCCATTTTCACCACCCGATATTACGGAAGCAGAAATTGCTGAAGTAGCGGATACCCTTCGTTCTGGCTGGATTACAACGGGTCCTAAGACAAAAGAACTGGAGCGTCGCTTGTCTCAATATACACAGACGCCTAAGACTGTCTGCTTAAACTCTGCGACTGCCGCTCTTGAGTTGATTTTGCGCGTCTTGGAAGTGGGACATGGTGATGAGGTTATCGTTCCAGCCATGACCTATACAGCTTCATGTAGTGTCATCACTCACGTAGGAGCGACCCCTGTCATGGTGGATATCCAAGCAGATACTTTTGAGATGGATTATGACCTGCTGGAGCAAGCCATTACTGAAAAAACTAAGGTGATTATTCCGGTTGAGCTTGCGGGGATTGTTTGCGACTATGACCGTTTGTTCCAAGTCGTGGAGAAGAAACGTGACCTCTTTACTGCATCAAGCAAGTGGCAAAAGGCCTTTAACCGTATTGTGATTGTGTCTGATAGTGCCCACGCTTTGGGATCTACTTATAAAGGGCAACCAGCTGGTTCTATCGCTGACTTCACATCCTTCTCATTCCATGCGGTTAAGAACTTTACAACGGCAGAAGGAGGAAGTGCCACTTGGAAAGCTAATCCAGCGATTGACGACGAAGAGATGTACAAGGAATTTCAAATCCTTTCCCTTCATGGTCAAACTAAGGATGCTCTTGCTAAGATGCAACTGGGCTCTTGGGAATACGATATCGTCACACCAGCCTACAAGTGCAATATGACTGATATCATGGCATCGCTTGGTTTGGTGCAATTAGACCGCTATCCAAGTTTGTTGCAACGTCGTAAGGACATTGTGAACCGCTATGATCGTGGTTTTGCAGGTTCTCGCATCCATCCTTTAGCACACAAGACTGAAACTGTCGAATCTTCACGTCACCTCTACATTACCCATGTAGAAGGAGCGAGCCTAGAAGAACGCAATCTTATCATCCAAGAATTAGCCAAAGCAGGAATTGCAAGTAACGTCCATTACAAACCGCTTCCTCTGCTAACAGCCTATAAGAATCTTGGTTTTGATATGGCGAACTATCCTAAGGCCTATGCCTTCTTTGAAAATGAAATTACCCTTCCTCTTCACACTAAATTAAGTGATGAAGAAGTGGACTATATCATTGAGACTTTCAAAACAGTTTCTGAAAAAGTGCTAACTTTATCAAAAAAATCGTAAAAAAGTCTTGACAAAGAAAAAACAAAGTATTAAAATAAGTTCAACAAATCAGAAAAGTAACTATTTTTGATCTTCAGGGAGCCTGTGGTGATTGTGAACAGGTGGTTGGAAGTAGTGAAAGTGGGCTGATTTTAAAAATGAATTTGAAACAATGAAAATTCGGTGTGCACACCTTACAGTGCAACTTGTTGTTAGACAAGGCAGAGATGTAAAGGGGATAGTCCCTTTATAATTGAGGTGGCACCGCGTTACTAACGCCCTCACACGGAAGTATATTCTGTGTGTGGGCTTTTTTCTATCCGTCATTTTGTTTATCTTTTATTAGGGCCTTAAGTCGCTTTGATGAACTTGAGTTCTATCTACAGCTCCTTGCCTACTACTAAAAGCAAACAAAAAGGCCGGATTAATATGGAAAGAGGAAATTTTTATGACAACTAAAGGTTATTTTGGACAATTTGGTGGTAGTTTCGTACCGGAGCCGATTCAGGCTTTGTTGGATGAGTTGGAAGTGACATTTGAAAAGTACAAGGATGATCCAGAATTTTTGGCAGAATTTCGACATTACTTAAAGGACTATTCAGGTCGCGAAACACCGCTCTATTTTGCGGAAAGTTTGACAGATCACTTAGGTGGTGCTAAGATTTATCTCAAACGTGAAGACCTTAACCACCTTGGTTCTCACAAGCTCAACAACGTTTTAGGACAAATTCTTCTTGCTAAACGCATGGGCAAAAAACGAGTAATCGCAGAGACAGGAGCTGGTCAGCACGGTGTTGCGACTGCAGCTGCTGCAGCTAAGTTTGGTATGGCTTGTGATGTCTACATGGGGGCAGAAGATGTGGAGCGTCAACGTCTCAATGTTTTCCGTATGGAGATGATGGGAGCAACTGTTCACGCAGTTGAAACGGGGACACGAACTCTTAAGGATGCGGTTGATGCAGCCTTTGGAGCATGGATGAATGACCTTGAAGCCTTCTACGTTTTAGGATCTGCTGTGGGTCCTCACCCATATCCAACCATTGTCCACGAGTTCCAAAAGGTCATCAGTGAAGAATCTCGCCGTCAAATCCTAGAAAAAGAAGGCCGTTTACCAGACTATGTTATTGCCTGTGTAGGTGGTGGCTCTAATGCCATCGGTGCTTTTTCTCAGTATGTGGTTGATGAAGAAGTTAAATTGGTTGGGGTCGAAGCTGCTGGTCATGGACTTGACACAGACAAGCACGCAGCTACTATGACAAAAGGTAGTATCGGAATTGTCGATGGAATGAAGACCTATGCAGTCTTTAAGGAAGACGGAGAGTTGGCTCCAGTTTACTCTATCTCAGCTGGTTTGGACTATCCAGGGGTTGGTCCAGAACATGCTTACTTTAAAGATTCAGGTCGCGTGGAATATGTGGCTGCGACAGACGAAGAAGCTGTTCAGGCTCTCCTCCTTCTCAGCAAGACAGAAGGGATTATCCCAGCGATTGAAAGTTCGCACGCTATCGCAGAAGCAGTTAAACGTGCACCGAAACTAAGTAAAGATGAGATTATCATCATCAACGTCTCTGGTCGTGGAGACAAGGACGTAGCTGCGATTGCAGACTACCTAGAAGCTAAAAAATAAAAGATGGAAAAATTACAGTCCTTTCTCTCACAGAGAGCTTGTGGTTGCTGGAAACAGGCAGAGAAAGCTGTAAGGTTGGGTCCATCTGAAACGAGAGAAGAAAACATAATTCTCAAGGGAGTGCCCTTTATCGCACAGCCTGTTACAGGAGCTTTCTGAGACAGGAATGAGAGATAGGAGAAATCCTATAATTGAGGTGGCACCGCGAATTTCGTCCTCACGCAAGTTATTTTGCGTGGGGATTTTTATATACAGTCGCCACCAACTAGAATTAGAACTGAAAGGGAAATTACAATGGAACGAATCATTCATGGAGATGTCTTATCACCAATCTTGGCTTATATGCGCCTAAAGGGGCAACACAAGGCTATCTTAGAGAGTATTCCGAGAGACAAGGAAACAGCTCGTTTTTCTATCCTAGCCTATAATCCAGTTTTTGAGATTAAGTTTGAAAATGGGGTCCTTTATCAAAATGGGCAAGTGATTGTTCGTGATCCCTTGGATTTCCTTTATGAAGTGACTCATAAGAGCCAACACCATTCAGACCTACCTTTTGGTGGAGGAGCCATTGGATTTGTGGGTTACGATATGATTTCGCTCTATGAAGAAATTGGTCAAATCCCTGAGGACACAATTGGGACGCCAGACATGCATTTCTTTGTCTATGAGAGTTACATGGTCTTCGACCACAAGAAGGAAAAAATCCATGTCATCGAGGATGCTCTTTATAGCGAGCGCAGTCAAGAAGACTTGGAAAAAGCCTTGAACCAAGTGCTTGAGGAATTACGCATTCCTGCAGCAAATGAATTTGAAGACTTGGATTTATCACCACTTGACTTCAACCCCCATATCGCTCCTCAGAAGTTTGAGGAAATGGTAGAAACAGCTCGTGACTTGATTCGAAATGGTGACATGTTCCAATGCGTACTCAGTCAGCGCTTCTCAGCAGAGATTACTGGAAATCCTTTTGACTTCTACAGAAATCTCCGCGTGACCAATCCATCTAATTACCTTTATTTCTATGATTTTGGTGATTATCAAATTATCGGTGCCAGTCCAGAAAGTTTAGTTTCAGTTAAAAATGGCATCGTGACAACCAATCCGATTGCAGGGACGAGACCAAGAGGAGCAACGGATGAAGAGGACAAGGCCTTAGCGACAGACCTGCTTTCGGATGAAAAGGAAACAGCAGAGCATCGAATGTTGGTAGACTTGGGTCGTAACGATATTGGTCGCATCTCTGAAACGGCAAGTGTCCAAGTTACCAAGTATATGGAAGTGGAGCTCTTCCGCTACGTCATGCATTTGACCAGTGTTGTCAAGGGGCGTTTGCTTCCAGAACTCACTGCCATGGATGCTTTAAAATCAACACTTCCTGCTGGAACAGTTTCAGGAGCACCAAAGATTCGAGCTATGAGACGGATCTATGAACTGGAAACGGAAAAACGCGGTGTATACGCAGGAGCAATCGGCTACTTGTCTGCGACGGGTGATATGGACTTCGCCATTGCCATCCGAACCATGATTCTCAAAAATCAAACAGCCTATGTGCAGGCTGGGGCAGGAATTGTCTATGACTCTATCGCCCAAAACGAATATCAAGAAACCATTAACAAAGCAAAATCTATGACTAGAATTGGAGAACTAAGACCATGATTTTATTGATTGACAACTATGATTCTTTTACCTATAACTTGGCCCAATACATTGGGAATTTTGCAGAAGTTCAGGTCTTGAGAAATGATGATCCTAAGCTGTATGAAGAAGCTGAAAAAGCAGATGGTCTGGTCTTTTCTCCAGGTCCTGGTTGGCCGGTTGATGCTGGAAAGATGGAAGATATGATTCGTGATTTTGCTGGCAAGAAACCGATTCTTGGAATTTGTTTGGGTCACCAGGCCATCGCAGAAGTCTTTGGTGGTAAGCTAGGATTGGCTCCAAAAGTCATGCATGGGAAACAGAGCAATATCAGCTTTGAAGCCCCATCTATTTTATATCAAGGCATCGAGGATGGCCGTGCGGTCATGCGTTACCACAGTATTTTGATTGAAGACATGCCAGAAGACTTTGAAGTGACAGCTCGTTCGACTGATGACCAAGCTATTATGGGAATTCAACACAAAACTCTTCCAATTTATGGCTTCCAGTACCATCCAGAGAGTATCGGAACGCCAGACGGCTTGTCTTCTATTCGGAATTTTATCGAGAAGGTTGTAAAGTGAGGAAACTAGGATGAAAGAGATTATTGAAAAACTAGCAAAATTTGAAAATTTATCAGGTGTGGAAATGACGGATGTCATTGAGCGTATCGTAACTGGCCGTGTAACGGAGGCGCAGATTGCTTCTCTCCTTTTGGCACTTAAGATGAAGGGGGAAACACCTGAAGAACGCACAGCCATTGCCCAAGTCATGAGAGGGCATGCCCAACATATTCCAACTGAAATTCATGATGCCATGGACAACTGTGGTACAGGTGGGGACAAGTCTTTCAGCTTTAACATTTCCACAACCTCAGCCTTTGTCTTGGCTGGTGGTGGTGTTCATATGGCAAAACACGGTAACCGCTCGATTTCTTCTAAATCTGGTTCTGCAGATGTTCTCGAAGCCTTGGGCATCAACCTAGACCTCAAACCAGCTGAACTAGGTAAGGTCTTTGATAAAACGGGCATCGTCTTTCTCTTCGCTAAAAATATGCACCCAGCCATGAAATACATCATGCCAGCTCGGTTGGAATTGGGAATTCCAACGATTATGAATTTGACTGGTCCCCTGATTCACCCAATGGCCTTGGAAACACAGTTGCTTGGCATTAGTCGTCCAGAACTGCTAGAAAGTACAGCTCAGGTATTGAAAAATATGGGTCGCAAACGTGCCATCGTGGTTGCTGGACCAGAAGGATTGGATGAAGCTGGTTTGAATGGAACAACCAAGATTGCTCTTCTTGAAAATGGCCAAATCACCTTGTCAAGCTTTACTCCAGAGGATTTAGGGATGGAGCACTATGCTATCGAAGATATTCGTGGAGGCAATGCTCAGGAAAATGCAGAAATTTTGCTCAGCGTTCTTAAAAATGAACCAAGTCCATTCTTGGAAACTACAGTTTTAAATGCTGGTCTTGGTTTCTATGCTAATGGTAAGGTAGCTAGTATCAAGGATGGAGTTACCTTGGCCCGTCAAGTGATTGCTAGTGGCAAGGCTCTTGAAAAACTCAGATTGTTACAGGAGTACCAAAAATGAGTCAGGAATTTTTAGCACGAATTTTGGAGCAGAAGGCGCGTGAGGTTGAGCAGATGGAGCTGGAGGAAATCCAGCCTCTGCGCCAGACCTATCGTTTGGCTGACTATCTAAAACAACACCAAGACCGTTTACAGGTAATCGCTGAAGTCAAGAAATCTAGCCCTAGTCTGGGAGATATCAATCTAGATGTGGATATTGTGCAACAGGCCCAGACTTATGAAGCGAATGGTGCAGTGATGATTTCGGTTTTGACAGATGAGGTTTTCTTTAAAGGGCATTTGGATTATCTGCGGGAGATTTCTGGTCAGGTAAATATTCCGACGCTAAACAAAGACTTTATCATCGATGAAAAGCAAATCATCCGTGCCCGCAATGCTGGTGCGACAGTCATCTTGCTCATTGTGGCCGCCTTGTCAGAAGAACGTCTCAAGGAACTTTATGACTATGCGACAGAGCTTGGTCTGGAAGTCTTGGTGGAGACTCACAATCTAGCTGAATTAGAGGTGGCTCACAGACTTGGTGCTCAGATTATCGGAGTTAATAACCGCAACTTGACTACCTTTGAAGTTGACTTGCAGACCAGTGTAGATTTGGCCCAGCACTTTGAAGAAGGTCGCTATTATATTTCTGAATCTGCTATTTTTACAGGGCAGGATGCGGAACGAGTAGCACCATACTTTAACGGAATTTTAGTTGGGACAGCTCTCATGCAGGCAGAAGATGTGATCCAGAGAATCAAGGAGTTGCAGATTGACAAAGGTTAAAATTTGTGGACTATCAACCAAAGAAGCGGTGGGAACAGCCGTCTCGGCAGGAGCAGACTACATCGGTTTTGTCTTCGCACCTAGTAAAAGACAGGTGACCTTGGAAGAGGCTGCTGAGTTGGCAAAGCTCATTCCTGCTAATGTTAAGAAGGTTGGCGTATTTGTTTCACCAAGTCGGGCAGAATTGCTAGAAGCGATTGACAAAGTTGGCTTGGACTTGGTTCAAGTTCACAGTCAGGTGGCGAATGATTTGTTTGAGGATTTGCCTTGTGCCAGCATTCAGGCTGTACAGGTGGATGGAGATGGGCATGTGCCCAATTCTCAGGCAGATTATCTACTCTTTGATGCCCCTGTGGCAGGGAGTGGTCAGACCTTTGACTGGGGTCAACTGGATACGGCAGAACTAGCTCAGCCTTTCTTTATCGCAGGTGGGCTTAATGAAGACAATGTAGTACAAGCAATTCAACGCTTTACTCCCTACGCAGTAGATGTATCAAGCGGAGTGGAGACAGATGGACAAAAAGATCAGGAAAAGATTAGAAGATTTATAGAGAGGGTAAAGCATGGCATATCAGGAACCAAATAAAGATGGATTTTACGGAAAATTCGGCGGACGTTTCGTCCCAGAAACATTGATGACAGCAGTTTTGGAGTTGGAGAAGGCTTACCGTGAAAGTCAGGCAGACCCAAGTTTCCAAGAGGAATTAAATCAACTTTTGCGCCAGTATGTGGGACGTGAAACTCCTCTTTACTACGCAAAAAACTTGACCCAGCATATCGGCGGAGCCAAGATTTATCTCAAACGTGAAGACCTTAACCATACGGGGGCCCACAAGATTAACAATGCCTTGGGACAAGTTCTTCTGGCTAAACGTATGGGTAAAAAGAAAATTATCGCTGAAACAGGTGCTGGTCAGCACGGTGTAGCAACTGCAACAGCTGCGGCCCTCTTCAACATGGAATGTACCATCTATATGGGTGAGGAAGATGTTAAACGCCAAGCCCTCAATGTCTTCCGTATGGAGCTTTTGGGAGCCAAGGTTGAGGCAGTGACAGATGGTTCGCGCGTGCTCAAGGATGCAGTTAATGCAGCCCTTCGTTCATGGGTAGCGAATATCGATGATACCCATTATATCCTTGGTTCTGCCTTAGGACCTCATCCATTCCCAGAAATCGTTCGTGACTTCCAAAGTGTCATCGGTCGAGAAGCTAAACAACAGTACCGTGACTTGACAGGTGAAAATCTACCAGATGCCCTAGTAGCCTGTGTTGGTGGTGGTTCTAATGCCATTGGTCTCTTCCATCCATTTGTAGAAGATGAGTCAGTAGCCATGTATGGAGCTGAAGCAGCAGGACTTGGTGTGGATACAGAGCACCATGCAGCTACCTTGACCAAGGGTCGTCCAGGTGTTCTCCACGGTTCTCTTATGGATATGCTTCAAGATGCTCATGGTCAAATTCTTGAAGCTTTCTCTATCTCAGCAGGTTTGGACTATCCTGGTATCGGTCCAGAACATTCTCACTATCACGATATTAAACGTGCCAGCTATGTTCCTGTGACTGACGAGGAAGCCTTGGAAGGATTCCAACTCTTGTCTCGTGTGGAAGGAATTATCCCAGCCTTGGAATCTAGCCATGCCATTGCCTTTGCGGTGAAATTGGCCAAAGAACTTGGACCAGACAAGTCCATGATTGTCTGTCTATCAGGTCGTGGGGACAAGGATGTGGTTCAAGTCAAGGACCGCTTAGAAGCAGATGCAGCAAAGAAGGGAGAAGCTCATGCCTAAGACACTAACAGAAAAATTAAACGCTATTAAAGCAGCTGGAAAAGGAATTTTCGTTCCCTATATCATGGCTGGTGACAACGAAAAAGGTTTGGATGGACTCGGAGAAACAATCCACTTTTTAGAAGATTTGGGTGTCTCTGCAATTGAAGTGGGCATTCCCTTTTCAGACCCTGTTGCAGATGGACCTGTTATAGAAGAAGCTGGCTTGCGCAGTTTAGCCCACGGGACCTCTACCCAGGCTTTGGTTGAAACCTTGAAAACCATTGAAACAGAGATTCCACTGGTCATTATGACTTACTTCAACCCCCTCTTTCAGTACGGTGTGGAGAACTTTGTCAAAGATTTGGCAGATACAGCGGTTAAGGGCTTGATTATTCCAGACCTTCCTCATGAACATGCCAACTTTGTAGAACCATTTTTGGCAGACACAGACATCGCCTTGATTCCTCTAGTTAGTTTGACGACAGGAATTGAGCGTCAGAAAGAGTTGATTGAAGGGGCGGAGGGATTCGTCTATGCGGTTGCCATCAATGGGGTGACGGGGAAATCTGGCAATTACCGCGCAGACTTGGATAAGCACTTGGCACAATTGCATCAAGTGGCTGACATCCCAGTCTTGACAGGTTTTGGTGTATCTAGTCAAGCCGATGTAGAACGCTTCAATGCGGTGTCAGATGGTGTTATCGTTGGTTCGAAAATTGTAAAAGCTCTCCATCAAGGAGAGCCGATTCAGGACTTTATCAAACAAGCAGTAGCTTACCAAAAATAATCACACAAGCAGCGAGTAAGAGGAAAGGCACAAAAGGAAGTCTTTCCTTTTTCTTTTGTAGGAGAAAGGCTAGAATCCCCATCGCAGAAGCAAACTGAATCAAGATCAGTAACTCCGTTACGCTAAAGACGATAGAACAAGAAGCTAAAAAGAGAAAATCCCCTGCTCCCATGCGGATATCGATAAAATGAGCCAAAATTCCAAGAACAAGGAAGAAGACCATGACCAGATTCCAGCCAGAGGAAGCCATGAGGATTAGGTGGAAAGTCATCCAGACCAGTAAGGGATATTCCTGATGGTGAAAGTCGTAGATGCCCAAGGTCAAACCCGCAGTGATTAGGATGACTTGACTCAAGGACAGTAATTCCCAAGACCAAGCCAGAAAGAGGAGCCCTAAGCCTAGTTCCAAGAGGGCATACCAGACTGGATAAGGAGACTTGCAGTAGCGACAGCGAAAGCGATTGAGCACCTGCGAGAGAATCGGAATCAAATCTAAGGGACGCAAGGGAGTCTGACAGGAATCGCAGTGACTAGCTGGACTGATAATGGATTGCTCAGGAAAACGGTCGATGACCAAACCAAGAAAAGAAGCGAGAATGCTCCCGACAAGAAAAAAATAAAAATCAATCATACTTATCTATTCGTAAAAAATAGGAGAAGTAGTATAATAAAGAAACATAGACAAGATAGTGAGGTCAAGATGACAATTCGTTTTGAAGAAAAGGTGAACACAGAAAACTCTCAATTCGTATGCCAATGGTCCAACTCTCTTGGCAAATCCTTTCAAGAACAATGGATGGGAACAATGATTCCTTTTCCCTTGACAATTCAAGTCTTGCAAGATTTGGAAGGAATCTTTTCTATCTTTGATGGACCAGAGTTTGTCGGGCTTATCCAGAAAATCAGGCTAGAAGACAGTAATCTTCATATCGGACGCTTCTTAATCAATCCCCAGAAACAAGGGCAGGGCTTAGGTAGCCAGGCTTTGAGGAAATTTGTTAGTTTGGCCTTTGAGAATGAAGACATAGATAGTATTTCTCTAAACGTCTACGAGGCAAATCAAAGAGCTCAGAATCTTTACCGAAAAGAAGGATTTGAAATCGTTCAGATGGTTGAAACACCTATACGAAAATACATCATGAAAAAGGGGAGATAGAAAGCAAATATCCTTGAAATCAATGTTGACTGCGATTATGAACCTGAATCAGCCCCTCAAAAGGGACTGTATGTGAATGAACGTTACCGGTGTTTAAAAACTAAAGAATATCAGGCACTTTTATCTTTCAAGGGTAGACAAATTTTCGCTAAACGTAAGATTGATATGAAATCTGTCTTTGGGCAGATAAAGGTTTGCTTGGTTATAAGAGATGTCATCTGAGAGGTAAGCGTAAAGTGAGAATTGACATGGGATTTGTACTCATGGTCAACAACCTTCTGAAATATAATAAGAGAAAGAGGCAAAATTAAAAAGCTAGAGTTCCGCAATTGGAAATCTCTAGCTTTTTATTTTCTGAGAATCATCTTAACTCAGACTCTTTTGACTAATGTTACTAAAAAGATAAAGTAACTTTTAGCCTTATTTATTGTCGCCACTCAACATGTTTTTAACACCTTCGATAGCACCTTCTACAGCGTCTTTGGCATCTTCAGCAACTTCTTTTACTTTAGAAACAACTTTTTCAGCTGCTCCTTCTTTTTCCATTTTTTCATCACCGATGGCTTTTCCAACACCTTCTTTAATAGAACCTTTAGCCTGATTTAATTTTTCTTCTACTGACATGATAATTTCTCCTGTTATATTTATTTTATCTTAGTTTACACGAGTTTTTTCGTGAGATACTACACCAGTTGTTGCACCTTTAACAGCTTCTACACCTTCGCTAACTTTTTCTTGAACAGTTGAGAAACCAGATCCAAGACCAGATTTAGCTTTTTCGAATTGTTCTGAAGCGAATTCTCCTGTTGATTCAGCAACGTCAGATACACGATCTTGAAGGCTTACTGAGTCTGCTTCATGTTGTTCTTTAGTTTTGATGTCGACAACGTTTACGTTGATTTCAACAACTTCCAAGTCAGTCATTTTAGCAACTTCTGAAGATACGATTTCTCTGATTTCTGAATATAAAGCTGGAACATTTTTTTGGTACTCAACAATAACGTTTAAGTCAACTGCAACTTGTGTTTTACCAACTTCTACGTTAACACCACTTGTTACATCATCGCTGTTAATGATTTTTTCTTTAAGATTTGAGAAGAAACCACCGTCGATTCCCAAAAGACCTGAAACATTTTCTAGTGACAGACCAATGATTTTTTGGATAACTTTATCTTCGTAAGTAAGTTCCCCTTTGATTTCGTGAGCTACAGCAGTAGCATCTTTCTTTTCTACGTTAGTGTTAATGTTTTTTTCGTTTGACATATGAAACTCCTTTGATTAAATTAGTAATTTTTATTTATTTATTTATGTATTTATTTATGTATTTATTTATCTATATAGTTTTTTTCGATATATAATCCAGCTGCAACTCCCAGTGCTCCTAAAATCAATACAAATATTGTTTTGAAGAAGCCAAAGGAGATAATCAAACAAGCGAGAAATACGCCTATGAGACCAGCGATAATTGGATATCGATATTGTTTAAGCCATTCCATTTTTTACTTCCTTACTTCACACGACTAACAGTCTTTTTGTTTTGAGGTTTTGGTTTAGGCTGGTAGTCTTTTACTAGAACTTCTAGTTTAACCTGACGCTCAATACCAAAAAACTGCTTCAATCCATTAGTTATTTCATTTTGAATTAGTTGGCATCTGTCAGCGATGTTGTCCGAAGGAAGAATTTTCCCTTCTACATGAACGAAACATTTATTTTTTCGTAAATTTACATGAACAGTTGGGTTCTTGATCAATCCATGATCACTCACCAAACTTCTAACAAAACCTTCGATTGCAGAATTCTTTAATTTTAATGTATCGTTTTTAGTTTCAAGTTGAATTTCCAAATAACGTTTAGGATAAAACAACACAACTAACATCGATAACAAAACTAAAGTTGATAGAGCCACTATCCCCCAGAATATATATCTAGAGAGATAAAATTCAACGAAATGATTCTGTCTCCAGCTAAATAGCTGAATGCCTAGATCACTAACTTGATGATAATCTATCAAAACAGGAAGGAAAATTGTCAAGATTAAAATACAGAAAATAATTAAAAATATTTTCTTTGTTTTTGACATATACAATCCTTTCGATTTAACATTAAACTATTTTTAACCGTCTAATCTATTTAAAAATAGTTTATTCTACAAGTAATTATTTTTTACCTGTAAAGAATGATATTACAGTAACAACAATTGCTGCTCCTGCAATAGATGGGATCAAAGCCATTCCAGCGATGGATGGGCCCAACTACCTAAAAGGGATTGTCCTACAGATGACCCGACTAAACCAGCGAATACATTTGCGACGATTCCCATAGAACTACCTTTTTTAGTGATTCTACCTGCTACAAGTCCAATAAGACCTCCAGCAATGATTGACCACAATATTGCTTACCCTCCTTTTCTATTTTAATATCAAAAAATAAATCAATTCCTTTGATTATCGCTATTATATAATTTTAATATAAAATAATCAATTATTTTGATTATTATATAATTTTAATATAAAAAAATCAAATTCTTTGATTGTTGCTATTATATAATTTTTAAAATTAAAAATATAATCTTTCGACTTGAATTTGATTCTGTATTCACGCACTTAATAGACGGTAAAATAAGAAAATTGTTTATATATTGCCTCCGTAGTGTTATTATACGAGATAAAGGATCTTAGTAAAAGTCGTTATAGCATGCTATACCTATTCATTGTGGTATAATTGCAAGAGGTGAAATCCGATAATTTATAAAAAGAGAAAGACATTCATGAGAGATTTATTATCTAAAAAAGTCATAGGTAATTAGAATTATTAGAATTATTATTTGAACATAAACGATGGTTTCATCGTTCTGAACTAGCAGAGTTATTAAATTGTACAGAACGTGCAGTCAAAGATGATCTATCCCATGTTAAATCTACTTTTCCTGACTTGATTTTTTATTCTTCTACTAATGGTATACGCATTATTAATACCGATGATAGTGATATTGAAATGGTTTACCATCATTTCTTTAAACATTCAACTCATTTTTCGATTTTAGAATTTATCTTCTTTAATGAAGGTTGTCAAGCTGAAAGTATTTGTAAAGAATTCTATATCAGTTCATCTTCGCTCTATCGTATTATTAGCCAAATCAATAAAGTGATTAAAAAGCAATTTCAATTTGAAATCAGTCTGGCTCCTGTTCAAATCATTGGAAATGAGAGAGACATTCGTTACTTTTTTGCACAATATTTTTCAGAAAAATATTATTTTCTAGAATGGCCATTTAAAAATTTTTCATCAGAACCCCTATCTCAATTGTTAGAATTGGTTTATAAGGAAACAAGCTTTCCAATGAATTTGTCAACTCATAGAATGCTGAAGTTGCTCCTAGTAACCAATCTATATCGAATAAAGTTTGGTCATTTTATGGAAGTAGATAAAGATTCTTTTAACGACCAAAGTTTGGATTTTTTAATGCAGGCAGAAGGAATAGAAGGTGTTGCTAAGAATTTTGAATTAGAATACAATATCTCTTTAGATGAAGAAGTTGTTTGCCAATTATTTGTGTCTTACTTTCAAAAAATGTTTTTCATAGATGAAAGTCTCTTTATGAAATGCGTAAAAAAGGATAGCTATGTTGAAAAATCTTACCATCTATTGAGTGATTTTATTGATCAGATTTCAGTCAAGTATCAGATTGAGATTGAGAATAAGGATAATCTGATTTGGCATCTGCATAATACCGCACATCTGTATCGTCAAGAGTTGTCCACTGAGTTTATTTTATTTGATCAAAAAGGGAATACAATCAGGAATTTTCAAAATATTTTTCCTAAATTTGTTTCAGATGTAAAAAAAGAGCTTTCTCATTATTTAGAGACTCTTGAGGTTTGTTCTAGTTCAATGATGGTAAATCATCTATCTTATACCTTCATCACTCATACCAAACATTTGGTGCTGAATTTACTACAAAATCAGCCAAAGCTGAAGGTTCTGGTTATGAGCAATTTTGATCAGTATCATGCAAAATCAGTAGCGGAAACACTTTCTTATTATTGCAGCAACAATTTTGAACTTGAGGTTTGGACTGAATTAGAGTTATCACTTGAGTCCCTAAAAGATTCACCTTACGATATCATTATTTCTAATTTTATTATTCCTCCTATTGAAAATAAGAGACTGATCTATTCCAATAATGTCAATACAGTCGCTCTCATCTCTTTGCTTAACGCAATGATGTTTATTCGATTAGATTAGTAACCTAAAATAAAAAATGCTATTTCGCGTTTTGAACTGTACCTCAAAAGTTAGACAGAAAAAATCTAATTTTTGGGGTGTTTTTGTTAAGAAAAGACCTTCAGTCATTTAAGTAAAATGTACATCTAGAGTCATAGTCCTCTAAAACTCTTGCTTTTTTTGTAGAAGATACGAAAAAAACCTTGATTCCAAGGCTTTTCCTGTTGTATGTAGATGCCCCCTACATGGATTTGTAAGAACTTTTCATATTGAAAATAAACAAAAATGTTGAAATATAGCTGATTTTAGGGAAATACTTTTAGGTGTTTTCAATGTCAGGATTTAAAAATGGGGCAAAAGTGGGGCAAAAACGAATGACTCGTATTTGGTTTGAAAACCTATAATACCTAATGATTATGCTATTCTAGATATATAGTTTTGTTATAAATAAATGTCAGTGCGAGTTCAAATCGGAGGATAAAATGGAAAAACAAATTAATGAAAAAAAGCCTTGGTTCCCAAAGCTTTTTAATGTTATAAACTCATTAAAATAACTCCCAGTTAGATTTGGAATATTTTTTATTCTGTGTCATATAAAAATAAATAAAATGAATGGCTATAGCTAGAGCTAAAATGGTTGTTATACTCACTACTATTATAGGATTAGAAGCAAAGATTAAAGAGAGAATAAAGGCAGCCAGATAGAGTGTCGCTTGGACACAGTAGTAACTTTTCGAATAGCGAAGATAGTGTTTGTTATAGGGCCCATTTACTAGGACAGCAGCTTGAAAGAGGCCAAATCCGATATAAGAGAAGCTGGTTGCAAAGAGACGATTAGCTTCAGGATTCTGAAGAAAACTCATCGATACAGTCATCATCATAAGTCCAATGAAAATAGGATAGTGACTGTAAATTAGAAATAGTCCCTTTTGATTAGATTTTTCATCAATAGCATGGTCGAATTGACCAAAATAAAACAAGAACAGAGAAATCATAATAATGAGATAAAGAACCGAATAAATCGAGAAATTCTCGATTGTAAAGAAGTTAGCTAGATTCGTAATCATCTCTCCAAACGTAATAATGACAAGAAGGGAGATGCGCTCGATTAAATGGGGGAGATTTACCTGGTAATGCTTATCTTTATTAAGCAAGATACTTGGCATAATAAAGATAAACAGAATACTAGCAAAGAAGATATAGACTCTAACGTAAATAGGAAGAAGAGCTGCTAGATAGACTCCTAAACTTCCTAGACCTGTTATCCATAGAAAATCTTTGATACTTTCCCGTTCAACATCATCGGTTGATTTTCTAAAAAATTCAACCAAATATTGAAAAAATAAGGTAAGGGTTAATGTACCAATAGCCCAACAGAGATAATGAAAATATTGTTGCCAATCAGGTCCAATCATATTGGCTATAAAGAGTAAAAGTCCCATTTTGATAAACATGATTACCATGTTAAATAAAGAGTTCTTTCCATAGCGATTGGTATAATCGGTTTGAATCATCCAGGAATCGATGAGAACCAAAATAGCAATGAAAAAATCAAGGAAAGAATTCCAAGTCAAAATACCGTTATGAAGATGGTCGATTAAAGTAGTTACTTTTGAAATTGCAAAAACAAAAACTAAGTCATAAAAAAGTTCTGAAAATTCTACACGTTTATGTTTAATAAGAGTTGTCATCTTAAGACCTTTCTATTTTAGAAGTACAATTTATTATAACAGAAAATGGTAATGAGAGAAAAGGAGATGCTTAAATAACTTTATGTGGCGCTAATGAACTGCGCCACAAAAGTTAGGTTTTTTCTGTCCAACTTTTGGGGTCAGTACAGAAGGGCCGCTTTTTCTATCGTTTTTAGTGCTAAGACTACACAAAAAAGCCTTGTAAATCAAGGCTTTTTCCTGTTGATTTAGATGCCCCCTACAGGGATTTGGAAAGGACTTTCATATTGAGAGCAATTAAAAATATTGAAATATAAGTGATTTTAGGTATTTTCAATGTCATGATTTAAAAATGGGACAAAAGTGGGGCAAAAACCATACAGATTCTAAACTGTATGGTTCTTTTTTTATCTAACCAAGAAAGGTTAAAACTTATTAAAACAAATGCAATCAACTGTTGAAAACTTTTTAGTCCGTGTAATATAAAAACAAGTAAAAAGTTGAACTATAGGGAATATTGTGTCATAATAGGTAATAGATGAATAATTAATAGATTGGAAATAATGCTTTCTTACCTTAACAAGTTGAATTGGTTATACATTTTTTCGTCGCAATTGTGTCTATCTCTCGAGTTTAGCTAGTTTTTATAAGCTCTGGTTTCTAATCAATATAACAAATTTTAGAAGTGCATAAGACAAGATGGTGACATTACTACAGTCATTTCTAGTCACCATATGTTGCTGGCACAGGCTGTTTGTAGTGTTGGCTATTTACTAGTCAGTTTAATCGGAGTGTTTAATTTTTATTGTTGAAAGGTTTTTATATGGCGAAAATTCTATCTTTAGGTCTGACAGGTAAGAAATTACTTGCTCAGGGGTTCTTGTTTGTTCTGCTAGGTCTCATCTTGATGGTCACGGGGACTTGGTTGCCAGTAAAGGTTATTCGACTGGTTCTGTTTTTAGCTTGGATAGCAACGGTCTTAGATTTAGTATTACGTATTTTCAAAAAAAGTCAGTCAACGGACACCTTGGGAGTTGCACTGGTTAAATTGTTAGTGCTGGGATATTTGCTTGGCTCCAATCTTGCGACGGATGTGCCGATTTATATTTTGGCTCTTGTGATTGGAGTTTATCAGATTTTTCATGCTAGTATTAACCTTGTCACCTATGTTCTCTACCGCAAAAACAAAATTCGACCTCGTTTTCGTCTCTTACTAGATGGACTCGTACTAGTTTTTCTTGGTGGGACTAGTCTTTTGTCCTCTACAGGAAATTCTGTCTTTCAACTCTTTGTATTAGGGGCTTATTTTTTCCTTTATGGTCTGTCCAATATCCGTGATGGTTTCTTGTTTGAGGAGGAAATTGGGAAAAACCATCTCAAACGTCGTGTAAGAATGAGCTTACCTATTGTCCTAGCCGCTCTCATCCCTGCAAGAACTTTAGCAAAAATCAACAAATTCATGCAGGAAAATGCTGATGAGAGAGAGGATATCCATCTTGGAATGGTGAAGTCTGGTAAGACAGCGGAGCTTGAAATTTTTGTTCATACAGCTGAGACCTCTCTGTTTTCGGCAATTGGTCATGTGGATATCTGCTATCAAGGCCGTGTTATTTCTTATGGCAACTATGATCCGTCTTCTGAGACCTTATTTGGCATGGTAGGAGATGGTGTCTTATATTTCTGTGATCGTGACAAGTACATTGACCTATGTAAACGTGAGAGTCAAAAAACGCTTTTTGGTTATGGGATAGATTTGACGCCTGAAATGGAAAAAGCAGTTCAGAAAAAGTTGGCTGAATTGAAACAACTGACGATTCCATGGGAGCCAAGTGCAGATAAAATCATGACAGGTGATGGTAAGGAAGACTACACCTACGCTTATAAAATCAGACATGAGACAGATGGGGAACTTTATAAATTTATCAAATCTAAGTTTAAATCCTACTTTGTCTTATCTACAAACTGTGTGCTCTTGGCTGATACCATAGTCGGTCAGGCTGGCACCGATATCCTCTCACCCAAAGGATTTATCGCACCAGGAACTTACCAAGCTTACCTTGACCGAGAGTTTGAAAAACCAAATAGTATAGTCGTATCTAAACATGTTTATTAAGGAGAATTTATGAATTTAGTAAAAAAATACACCCCATTAATACTTTTTATAGGGCTGGTTACTCTTGTAATTCTGAATGCATCAAGCTTTATATCAGGGGCAGTATCTCTCTTTGAAGTAACTTCTACCTTGATTTATGGTGCTGTCATTGCTTTTGTGCTCAATGTTCCCATGAAAAAAATTGAAGAATTCCTAGTTAAAATGAAGGTAAAGGCAGGGTTGCGCCGTCCGATTGCTATGGTGCTTGTTTTCCTATCTCTTATCTTAATCGTGATCTGTCTTTTGGTTTTGGTGCTTCCAACCCTTGCTCAGACTATTAGTCAGCTGGGAGCAGTCCTTTCAACAGTCCTGACTCAACTTGGGAAATTGCTAGACAGCTCGGAATTTGTAACCAAAGACATGTTGTCAACTATCGTATCAGGCATACAGGGACAATCTAGTTCTATTAGCCAAGCTTTGATAGGTTTTTTATCAGGTCTGACTAGTAATATCGGCAATATTTTTTCAAGTTTGATGAATGCCTTTTTGATTATAGTCTTTACCTTTTTATTTTTATCCAGTAAGGAACATCTGGCAGCGATGACGAGTAGACTTCTAAAAGTTATATTTCCAGAGAAAGTGGTGACAAAGTTAACTTACATTGGACAAGTAGCACTAGAGACTTATGACCAATTTTTGATGAGTCAGCTGATTGAAGCAGTCATCATAGGAGTTATGATAGCGGTTGTCTACAGCCTGTTTGGACTACCTTATGGGGTAATGACAGGTATATTTGCAGGAGTGCTATCGTTCATTCCTTATGTAGGGCCTATGATTGCTTGTGTTGTGGGAGCGATTTTTATCTTCACAGTGAGTCCTACTCAAGCCTTACTTTCTCTTCTTCTATATCAAGTTATACAGCTGATTGAAGGAAACCTTATTTATCCTAGAGTTGTAGGTCAGTCTATTGGTTTGCCAGCTATTTTCACGCTTGCGGCTGCTAGTATTGGAGGGAATCTTTTCGGACTACTTGGGATGATATTCTTTACACCGATATTTGCTGTTATCTATCGATTGGTTAAGGAATTTGTCGTTGCAAAGGAAAATCAGCTAGATTAAGAAAAACTAAATTTAATAAGATATACTGAGAAGAGAGTGAGAGATTCTCTTCTCTTTTATTTTTAAATACTTTTCTACAAAAAGCTATTAGACGTTAAAAAAAGCCTTGGTTTCAAGGCTTATTTCTGTTGATTTAGATGTGCCCCCTGCAGGGCTCGAACCTGCGCCCCATAGCTTAAGAGTCTACTGCTCTACCAACTGAGCTAAGGAGGCAACAGAAAAAGCTGAGAATGTAACTTCCCAGCTATTTTAATATGCCCAAAATGGCAGCTAGATTATTTACGAAAGGCATCAAGGATATAGGTGAAACCAACAATTAAAAATGCAAAGGCAACGACATAAACGACAAAGACACTTGTAGCTACTGGATTGAACAAAATCACTAGACCTAGTAAAAATGCAAGCAACGCTATCCACATGATATGGTTGCCAATAATAGGGAAAATCAATCCCAGACGATTGCCTTTAAAGAAAGCTATAATGGCTTCTACAATTAACCAAATTCCTAAAATAGTTGGAATGACAACTGGCAGCGTCACAAAGCCATAGGCAACGAGGTAAAGAGCTAAGAGAAGATTAACAATCCCTTGGAAAAGATGAGCTGGTGAGCGAAGCTCTTTTGGTACAGAGAAATAGCCTAAAATAGCTGCTATAGAAGCAACCAGTAAACCAAATGCAATCCACCAGCTGTAAACAACAAGATTAGCTACTGGGTTTGTAAATAGGAAAAGTCCTAAAAGGACAAAAACAACTCCTGCAAGGAATAGCAGTAAACGATTAGAAAATTTCATTTCAATACCCCCTATATAGTATAGTATAGTTTAATAATAAAAATGTTATACACCTTTTTAGAGGAAATGTCAATAAACAAAATGGAAAATTTGGAAGTTTCAGTCTGATTTATGAAAAGAAAATCAGTTTTTATTATTTTGAAAATAAAAAGAGAAGATAAAATTTGTCTTCTCTACATGAAAATATTGTATGGCATCAAAGCAAAAGTAACTGGCTTTACACTATTTGTAAAGATGTAATTTGATTCAAAAAGAAAAGATAGATTTAAAATGTGGGACAAATGATGGGGTAAATCAGTTATAGACAAGCAAAAAAGCCTTGTAAATCAAGGCTTTTCCTGTTGTATTTAGATGCCCCCTACAGGGATCGAACCTGTGACCCACGGATTAAGAGTCCGCTGCTCTGCCAGCTGAGCTAAGGAGGCAAAGAAAAAAGCTGTATTGGTGCCGAAACTTCACGGTTTGTATTGAACCCGCGCAATTAAGCAGGTGGGCAACTCGCTCTAACTGAAGCTGTTTCCGTGTGAGACGGCCTACATGCTGTTAGAAGACTTTTGTTTCCCTAATAATACAAAAAATAGTCGGTCAACACTTAAGTGTGAAGTCGTACACCACAGCGTTTCTATGTTTATATAATACCACTTTTTCAAAAAAAATCAAGAGGAAAGTGCAATTTTTTGAAAAGGATTTCAGATTTTTCGCAAACGGTCGATAGCTTCCTTTCTTTGAGCCAAAGCCCGTTCATATTTACCAGTATCTTCTGCTTGGAAATAGTGATGATTGCGGATTTTTTCTGGTAGATAGTCTTGCTTGACCCAATTTCCAGGATAGTTGTGTGGATAGAGATAGTCTTGGGCATTCCCCAGTTCCTTGCTTCCACTGTAGTGCCCATCACGCAGGTGTCGCGGAATAGGCAAGTGCCCTGATGTTTTGAGGTCGGCAAGAGCCTTATTCATAGCTACATAGGCTGAGTTGGATTTTGGAGAAAGGGCCAAATCAATGACGACATTGGCAATGAGAATGCGGGCTTCGGGGAAACCAATCCTTTGTGCAGCATCCAGAGCAGTCACGGTGTGAATCTGGGCTTCAGGATTGGCTAAGCCGATATCTTCATAGGCGATAACAGTCAAGCGACGAGCGAGACTTGGCAAATCACCAGCCTCAATCAAGCGAGCAGCATAGTGGAGACTGGCATCAACATCCGAGCCACGGATGGACTTTTGCAGGGCTGAGAGTACATCGTAGTGTCCGTCTCCATCCTTGTCCATAGTGATGTAGCTTCTCTGAAGACTATTTTCCATGATGTCTAGAGTGATATGGCGAATGCCCTTATCATTCTCAGGGGTAGAAAGAACAGCCAAATCCAGTGAGTTAAAGGCAGAGCGCAGGTCTCCGTTTGTAGAGGTTGCGATGAAGTCCAGCGCATCCTCATCTAGTTCTACTGGAAAATCAAAACCACGCTCAGGGTTACTTAGAGCTATCTGCAGGGCCTCTTTGACGTCTTGGTTAGACAGAGGTTCCAACTCAAAAATTTGCACCCGGCTACGAATGGCTGGCGTAACAGAGAAGAAAGGATTTTCAGTTGTCGCCCCGATCATGATAACCAGACCACTTTCCAAGAGAGGCAAGAGGAAGTCTTGCTTGGTTTTATCGAGTCGGTGAATCTCGTCCAGTAGCAGAACTAGTCCACCAGAAAATTTAGCCTCTTCAGCGATTTCTTGCAGTCGTTTCTTACTATCAACAGTCGCATTAAAGGTCCGAAAGGCATACTTGGTGGTTCCAGCGATGGCTGAGGCGATACTGGTCTTGCCGATTCCTGGAGGTCCGTAGAGAATCATGGAGGACAGACGATTGGCTTCCACCATGCGACGGATAATTTTTCCAGATCCGACCAGATGATCCTGACCGATGACCTGGTCGATGGTTTTTGGGCGCATGCGAAGCGCGAGATTGTCTGGCATAGCAGTCCTTTCTAGCGTGGATTTTAGTTTCATATTTTTTGAGCAGTATAACTCACCAAATGTATCTTACTATGTCCATTCTAGCCTATTAGTTGTGATATTTCAATGGTTTTGTAACATTCCGGGAGCGAGATAGAAGCTTTTTGACTATTTAATTTGATGAGGAGAGGTATCAGCATGAGAGAATGGATTTCCCTTAAAGCTTAAAATATGATAGTTGAGTCTAAAGAAGTGGAATTGCTGACTTGAGAAATAATATTGCTAAATGTTATTGCATGAACTATAATGAAAAGAGAGGTGATAAGGAATGGAAATGATGGAATTACCAAGTCAGGAAGTTTTCTTGATAAAGTACATAGTAGATATAAATTTAGATAGCAATATTTGAAAAGGAGAAATGGAACTAGATGAATACTTCAAATTCAAAGCTACTTGAAAATAAGTCATTTATGGAACTTGACGGACTAGTTGGTTTACCAAATGGAGTGAAACCAGCACCTATGAAATACAATCTTGGAAAAATTAACAAATATTTAAACGAAACAGGAAAAGAATTTAAAGAACTGACTGTTCTGGAACTAAAACAATTTAAGAGAGTTAAATAAAGATGGGACTAGATAAAAGATTTGTGGAGAAAGCCTTTGCCAGTGGCAAAGATAGAGTTAATAGAGCGATTTTTGTAAAACCTGAAGAACTAATTGAACTATCTGATGAAGATTTAAGTTATTTTGGGGAAGGTATTTTTTATTGCTTACCTCGTAGCAAATTTGTAGAAAGTCATAAAGATGAGATTAGAGAGAAATACAATCTTTCTAACGAATTACCAAAGATAAATGGCATCTATTTAGGGACTTTTTTAAAAATGAGGGCATGGGATAGAATTAGAAAAACAAAACCAAGCTTAAAAGAAATTATAAACATGGTTGAAAAGTGAAATAGTGGATATCTATTCGAAGGAGTTTTTACTCCATTTGATCTTGGTTAATAATTTCAACTTTCTTGATTTCATCTTCAAAGAGTTTAGTCCACCTGGTTCCAGAATTAACGGATAACCCATCAAGTTCTTCATCGTGGACATCTTTGTCTTCGTAAAGAGCTACACCTTCAAATATTTGGCCATCAATATCGGTGATTCTGACAACCTTGTTATTAAATCTTCTAAGTTCCATCAGTCTCTCCTTTCGTAGTACTATAGTCTATTATATTATTGGAATTCCATTAACATAAGCTTCTTTAGCCTCCGCAAGGGTCATTTTATTTGGACCGCCATCGATATTAAATGCTCCTGTATTTTGCCAATGACAAACATCGCAAATATCATATGTTTCTACTAAATTTCCACATACGGGGCAATGCACATGTTCCCATCCGTCAATCATTATTATATTCTTTTTTATAGTCTTATTCATTTAAGGTTACTCCCAATACTATACAAATATATTAGCTATTTCAATACACTACTTTTTCAATATCATTGATTGTGATTGTTATGGTATCCCAGTCTTTGGGTGAATCACCTATGTCAGCAATAAAAGTATCTTCACTTAACTTTTCGACAATTGTCGCCGTTTGACCGTTTTTTAACAACACTGTATCAAATTCTCGAATTTTTACGATTTTTCTCCTTGCGTAAGCTTCTTTGGCTTCGGCGAGAGTCATCTTGTTAGGGCCACCGTCAATATTTATAATACCCGTATTTTGCCAACGACAAACGTCACAGATATCATAGTCCATAACTTCAGTTCCGCAAACAGGGCAATGTAGCCATATTTCCCCGTTAATTTCCCAAGTCTTTTGTGATTCATTCATGTCGTTCTTCCTTTTATAAGCCATTTTCGCTTCAGCAAGAGTCATTTTATTAGGACCACCATCGATATTAAATGCTCCCGTATTTTGCCAATGACAAACATCGCAAATATCATAAGTTTCTACTAAAGTTCCACATACAGGGCAATGCACATGCTCCCAACCATCAATGAAAATTAAATTCTCTTTTTTAGTTTTATTCATGATAAACAACTCCTGTTATTTTGTAATACCGTCTTGAGTTAACTCTATTGATGCGATTTCAGATTCATTAAATCCAACATATGGATATTTATCTGTTCTTATTGTAATTTCATCATAGAGTTCATCTTCCGTATCAAGTTTCCCTGTAAAGCTATTACAATGACCCTCTAAAATTTGCCCGTCAACAAAAACAACTCTAATTTCTTTTCCTAAATATTGTTCTAAATTCATTACTGATTTCCTTTCCAATATTATACTTCAAATCAAGTGATATTACTAATGAATAAAGTATGGTAAATGATAAAACAGTTTATCTGACAATGCAAGTTTCTCGTCTGCCGAATGTATTGATTTAGTAGTTTTTGCTAGTCTTTTATAAAAATCGTAATATAATTTTGGGTGATAATCATTTTTTAATGAAGAGAGGAGAAGTAATTTTGAGATTGAATCGCGCCATTTCTAGTGGGTCGAGAAAAGCAGGAACTCTGATAGTTCTGCCTATCCGTTTATATAAGGCTTCCCTTAGAACCACATCTAGGGGCTTTTATGTATAAGAGAGTAATAAGTATTACTACTTTACAATACGTGTAGCACGTGTTATAATAGTGTTGTCAGGAGGTAAAAGCGCTATGCCTATGACACAAAAAGAGATGGTTAAACTCCTTACGGCTCATGGTTGGATAAAGACCAAAGGCGGTAAAGGCTCCCATATTAAAATGGAGAAGCAAGGGGAAAGACCTATCACAATCCCTCATGGTGAGCTGAATAAGTACACTGAAAGAGGGATAAGAAAGCAAGCTGGGTTGTAAAATTCAACCCCTGCTTTTTGATATGGAGGTAGTGAGATGTTAGTTACGTATCCAGCTTTATTTTATTATGATGATACAGATGGAGTAAAAGCGACTTATTTTGTTCATTTCCCAGATTTTGAATACTCAGCTACACAAGGTGCGGGGATTTCTGAGGCTTTGGCTATGGGTTCGGAGTGGTTAGGAATTACTGTCGCAGATTTAATAGAGAGTGATGGAGATTTGCCCCAGCCATCAGATATCAATAGCTTGTCCTTAATTGATAATGATCCTTTTAAAGATGATGAAGATTTCGTGTCAACCTATGACCTTGATAAATCTTTTATTTCTATGGTATCTGTTGATGTATCAGAGTACTTAGGAAGTCAGGAACCAATTAAAAAGACCTTGACTATACCAAGATGGGCAGATAAGTTGGGACGAGAAATGGGACTTAACTTTTCTCAGACTTTGACAGACGCTATTGCAGATAAGAAAATTCAAGCCTAAGATTAAGTGTGGTATCGTGGGAGTGGTCAATAAAAAAGCACATCTAATTGTGCTAGTTACTTATCTATTGATCCTATAGATTTGCTAGCCCTTTCGAGGGCTTTTTGTGTTGACTTTTTGGAAAAAATAAGGAAATCAACTGTTTAAGAAAATCACTGATACCAAGGGTTTAAATGAGGTAATATGGTATAATTAGGACATAAAATAATTTTGTGGTAAGATGGTAGTATCTATTTTAGCATATTTCCGAGCAATCGGGGCGATTTAAGAGTCGCATAGAAAGAGGACAAAATGGCAACATACGGATTTTTAGATGTTTTAGAGGAAGAGTTGGAGAAGAACTTTCCCTTTGATTTTGAGATTAGTTGGGACAAGCGCAACCACGCGGTTGAAGTGAGTTTTCTATTGGAAGCGCAAAATGCTGCAGGTGTGGAGATGGTGGATGAAGATGGAGAGGTTTCATCAGATGACATTCTCTTTGAAGAAGCGGTACTCTTTTACAATCCTGCTAAGTCAACCGTCAATGAGGAAGATTATTTGACGGTTATTCCTTACTTACCAAAGAAAGGTTTCTCTCGCGAATTTTTAAACTATTTTGCACTATTCCTTAAAGATACTGCCGAGGTTGGTCTAGATGCCCTTATGGACTTTTTGGATGACCCAGAAGCAGAAGAATTCGTCATGGAATGGAATCAAGAAGTCTTTGAAGAAGGAAAAGTGGGCTTGGAAGAGGGAGAATTTTATCCTTATCCGAGATACTAGGAGTCTAACATGGAAGTAGAGATTTCTGATTTCACAGGCTGTAAGATTGCTTTGTTTTGTGGGGATAGGCTCCTGACCATCTTACGCGATGATAAGGCAAGCATTCCCTGGCCCAATATGTGGGAACTGCCTGGTGGGGGACGCGAGGGGGATGAAAGTCCTTTTGAGTGCGTGGCGCGTGAAGTTTATGAAGAACTGGGAATTCATCTGACTGAAGATTGTCTGCTTTGGAGTAAGGTTTATCCAAGTATGCTTTTTGCGGATAAACAATCTGTATTTCTTGTCGGTCAGTTGACACAGAACCAGTTTTACAATATCACCTTTGGTGATGAAGGGCAGGGCTATCAGCTCATGAATGTCGAGGAATTTCTTGGTTCAGATAAGGTCGTGCCCCAGTTGCAGGACATGGTGAGAGATTATTTGGAGGAAGTTCGATAAATGGCGAAGCGTAGCAAGAATATCAATATGTTTCTCATGGATGGTGAAGTAACTGGAAAAATCAAATGTACTTTGTCAAATTGGACGGGAGTGATTTACAAAATACCTCGTATTCAATTGGGAGATTTGAAGTCTCGTGATGAAATGAAACAAAGTGGTATTTATTTCTTATTTGGTCGAGATGAAGATAAGCAAAAAGATGTGACCTATATTGGTCAGGCAACAACTCGGAAAAATGGTGAAGGGATATTGCTGCGAATTCAAGAGCATACCCGTGATATTCATGCAGATTATTTTAATGACGTCATCATTCTAACAACTCAAAATAATTCTTTTGGTCCAACAGAAATTAGCTATTTGGAAAATAAATTTACTCAACTTGCTAAAGAAGCTGGTCGTTACATTGTGAAAAATGGGAATGATCCAAATCCTGGTAATGTAACTGAGGAAAAGGAATCTGAACTGGATGAAATTGTTGAAAATACACTAATGATTATCGGCACTTTAGGTTATCGTGTTTTTGTTCCAATGATAAAGGAAGTTAGTCAAGATTTGACTGATAATCATTCAACTTATCTTTATTTAAAGCGTAAAACTAAGAAATCTAAAAAAGTAATAGAAGCAACTTGTGAACGGACAACTGAAGGTTTTGTTGTTTTAGAAGGAAGTCAAGTAGAAATAATGGATTCTCCTAACCTTCCAGCAAGTTTAAAAGAAATGCGTCAGAATTTAATAGCTTCTCGGGTCATTCAAGATGGAGTGTTAAAAGAAAAACAACTCTTTTCTAGCCCTTCTTATGCAGCGGCTTTTTTGCTGGGTATGCAAACGAACGGTCGAACTGATTGGAAAGATCAGGATGGAAGAACTTTAAAAGAATTAGAAGAATTAATAGATTGATAAGGAAAAAATTTATGGAAACATGGCAAGAGTTAAAAGTTACAGTTAAGCGTGAGGGAGAAGAGCTAGTCTCTAACCTCCTGATCGAGCTAGGAGCGCAAGGTGTTGCGATTGAAGATAGTATGGACTATGTGGGGAATGTGGATCGTTTTGGTGAGATTTTCCCAGAGGTAGAGCAGCAAGAAGAAATCGTAGTGACAGCCTACTACCCTGAAACGGTTGATGTGGCAGTGGTTGAGGCAGATTTGCAGGCTCGCCTAGCAGAATTGACAGATTTTATGGATTTGGGAGAAGTCAAGATGGGGACGACTGCCTTGGCTGAGGAAGATTGGGCAGACAACTGGAAGAAATACTATGAGTCAGCTCGTATCACTCATGATTTGACCATCGTGCCGTCTTGGACAGACTATGAGGCGACTGCTGGAGAAAAAATTATCAAGCTGGATCCAGGCATGGCCTTCGGGACAGGGACCCACCCAACTACTAAGATGAGCCTCTTTGCCTTGGAGCAGGTCCTTCGTGGTGGCGAAACGGTGCTGGATGTGGGGACTGGTTCAGGGGTTCTCTCTATTGCCAGCTCGCTTTTGGGTGCTAAGGAAATTTTCGCCTACGACCTAGATGATGTGGCAGTTCGTGTTGCTCAGGAAAATATTGAGCTCAACCCTGGCATGGAAAACATCCATGTAGCTGCAGGTGATTTGCTTAAGGGTGTTGAGATTGAGGCAGATGTGATTGTAGCTAATATCTTGGCGGATATCCTTATTCATTTGACACAGGATGCTTACCGCTTGGTCAAGGATGAAGGCTACCTCATCATGAGTGGCATTATCAAGGACAAGTGGGACATGGTGCGCGAGTCGGCTGAGTCAGCTGGATTTTTCCTTGAAACCCACATGATTCAAGGGGAATGGAATGCCTGTGTCTTTAAGAAAACCAAGGATATTTCCGGTGTGATTGGAGGCTAGCATGCAGCAGTATTTTGTCAAGGGGAGTGCAGTCTCTCCTGTCACCATTAAGGACAAGGAAACCAGTAAGCATATGTTTCAGGTTATGCGCTTGAAAGAAGATGATGAGGTTACTTTGGTCTTTGATGATGGAATTAAGCGCTTGGCGCGCGTGCTGGATGTGGAAGCTCGTCAGTTTGAGTTGATCCAAGAATTGGCTGACAATGTGGAACTGCCCGTTCAAGTGACCATTGCATCTGGATTTCCCAAGGGAGACAAGCTGGAGTTCATCACGCAAAAAGTGACGGAACTGGGTGCGAGCCAAATCTGGGCCTTTCCTGCCGATTGGTCCGTTGCTAAGTGGGATGGCAAAAAATTGGGTAAAAAGGTTGAAAAACTAGAAAAAATCGCCCTTGGAGCAGCAGAACAAAGTAAGCGTAATATCGTTCCAAGTATTCAGCTTTTCGAGAAAAAATCAGACTTTCTAGCTCAACTGGACCAGTTTGACCGCATTGTAGTGGCTTATGAAGAGTCGGCCAAAGAAGGAGAAAGCGCTGCGCTTTTACAAGCAGTTGCTGGACTCGAGAAAGGAGCCAAATTGCTCTTTATATTTGGTCCAGAAGGTGGCCTGTCACCTGCAGAAATCGAAAGTTTTGAAACTAAGGAAGCGGTTCTTGCAGGACTTGGTCCTCGCATTCTAAGAGCAGAAACAGCACCGCTTTACGCCTTATCAGCCCTTAGTGTTTTATTAGAATTAGAGAAATAAGAGGAAGAAAATGGAACAAAAACACCGTTCAGAATTTCCAGAGAAGGAACTTTGGGATTTAACAGCCCTATACCAAGACCGTGAGGATTTCTTGCGTGCAATCGAGAAAGCTCGCGAAGACATCAACCAGTTTAGCCGTGACTACAAGGGCAATCTTCACACTTTTGAAGATTTCGAGAAGGCCTTTGCGGAATTGGAACAAATCTACATTCAGATGAGCCATATTGGAAACTATGGTTTTATGCCGCAGACGACAGACTATAGCAATGACGAATTTGCCAACATTGCCCAAGCTGGGATGGAATTCGAAACAGATGCCAGTGTAGCCTTGACCTTCTTTGACGATGCCTTGGTGGCAGCTGATGAGGAAGTCTTAGACCGTCTGGGTAAATTGCCACATTTAACAGCTGCCATTCGTCAGGCAAAAATCAAAAAAGCCCACTATCTAGGGGCTGATGTGGAGAAGGCCTTGACCAATCTCGGTGAAGTTTTCTACAGTCCGCAGGATATATACACTAAGATGCGAGCTGGGGACTTTGAAATGGCTGACTTTGAAGCTCATGGCAAAACCTACAAAAACAGCTTTGTTACTTATGAGAATTTCTACCAAAACCACGAGGATGCTGAGGTTCGTGAGAAATCTTTCCGTTCCTTCTCAGAAGGTCTTCGTAAGCACCAAAATACGGCTGCAGCAGCCTATCTAGCTCAAGTCAAGTCTGAAAAACTCTTGGCAGATATGAAGGGTTACGACTCAGTCTTTGATTATCTTCTAGCTGAACAAGAAGTGGATCGTGCCATGTTTGATCGTCAGATTGACCTCATCATGAAGGACTTTGCACCCGTTGCTCAGAGATACCTCAAGCATGTTGCCAAGGTTAATGGTCTTGAAAAGATGACCTTTGCAGACTGGAAATTGGACTTGGACAGCGCCCTCAATCTTGCAGTGACTATTGACGATGCCTATGACTTAGTCATGAAGTCAGTAGAACCTTTGGGACAAGAATATTGTCAGGAAGTGGCTCGCTATCAAGAAGAGCGCTGGGTGGACTTTGCTGCCAATAGTGGCAAGGATTCTGGTGGCTATGCAGCGGACCCATATCGCGTACACCCTTATGTCCTTATGAGCTGGACAGGTCGTTTGAGCGACGTTTATACCTTGATTCATGAAATCGGGCATTCTGGTCAATTCATCTTTTCAGATAATCATCAAAGTTACTTCAATGCTCATATGTCGACCTATTATGTTGAAGTACCGTCAACCTTCAATGAATTGCTTCTCAGTGATTACTTGGAGCACCAATCTGACGACCCACGTCAAAAACGCTTCGCTCTGGCTCACCGCTTGACAGACACCTACTTCCATAACTTTATCACTCACCTCTTAGAAGCAGCCTTCCAGCGTAAAGTGTATACATTGATTGAAGAAGGAGAAACTTTCGGAGCAAGCAAACTCAACAGTATTATGAAGGAAGTTTTGACGGATTTCTGGGGCGATGCCATTGAGATTGATGATGATGCAGCTCTGACTTGGATGCGCCAAGCTCACTACTACATGGGCTTGTATAGCTACACCTACTCAGCAGGACTTGTGATCTCGACTGCAGGTTATCTTCATCTAAAACATTCAGCAACCGGAGCTGAAGATTGGCTTAATCTCCTCAAATCAGGTGGTAGCAAAACACCACTTGAGTCAGCCATGATTATAGGAGCCGATATTTCAACAGATAAACCACTCCGTGATACTATCCAGTTCTTATCAGACACAGTTGACCAGATTATCGCCTACAGTGCCCAGTTGGGAGAGTAAATTAAAAGAGTCTGGGACAAAAGTCTAACCTTAAATAAAAAAAGCGAACAAAACGAGTTATCTGATACTCAGAATTCTGTCTTGTTCGCTTTTTTTCTAATCTATCGATTTTAAAAATTTATAATAAAGAATTCCTAAAATCAAAATTTTTTGTCCTGGCCTCTTTAATTATCCCCAAAAGCTATCTTCTTCAGCTTGATCTGAAGAGAAGAGCCAAACTTCTTTGATTTTTCCGTCTTCAATACGGAAGAGGTCAATCCCGTTCATATTGAGTTCAGTACCATCAGCCCGTGTTCCAAGAAAAGTAACATTAGCTGCGATTAAATCCTTATTGTCAGAAACCCAATTTGTTATCACCTTAAAGGTTCCATTAGTTTTCTCAGCAAATGTAGCCAGGTGAGTTCCTAGCTTGTCCTTACCAACAACTGTACCAGATAGACTATGATTACCAGGTTGATGCCAGACAATATCGTCTGCCATCGTTTCAAAGACACTAGGAAAGTCACCAGCAATTAAAGCTTGGTTATAAGCATTGAAAATTTCTAAGTTTGTTGACATATCTATTCTCCATTTCTTTTTTTATGATATAATTGTAACAGTTACAAACAAAAAAACAAGTAGACACTTTTTTGATAGCTAGTATCAAAAGTAGTACTTTTATTGATACTAAAAGATAAATTTTTTTAAAAATAGAAAGAAGATATTTTATGACAAATAAAGTGAGTGAGTATGGTATTTGTCCATTTGCGACAACGCAGAGGGTTTTAACGGGGAAATGGGCACTGGTAATCATTTATCAGTTGAGTACGGGTACCAAACGATTTAAAGAATTGCAGAGATTATTGCCTGGGATCACTCAAACTATTTTGACCCGTCATCTCCGTCAATTAGAAAAGGATAAGATTGTTCAACGAAAGGTCTATGCCGAAGTTCCACCACGAGTTGAGTACAGCTTAACTGAAATGGGGCAGGAATTCAGAGTTGTCTTAGATGCTGTCGAGAAATGGGGTCTAGATTATATCAAGTTGCTAGAAATGTAGAGGTATTGCCCATGTATCAAGAGTTACTTAGAAAAATAGCAGAGGAAAAACCAAGTTATCATGATGAAGAAATTCAGTGGTTGCTTGATCATTTGGGAGATCCTTCTCCAGAAATTCGCGATGATCTTGTTTTTACAAGCTTTGCTAGAGGGATTCAGGAAGAGCTATTTACACAGGAACAATTTCATTTCATTGCTGAAGGGATTTCATCTGATGGAGGGTTAGATAAAGAGATTGATAAGGTAGGACTGTCAACCCTTGAACGTTCTTTTAGGGCGCTTATTTATGCAAATCTCTTGTCTGCAGATGCCAACCAGCAATCGATTTTTTATCAGGGATTAAAAGCAGAAATTCGTAATGTCCTTTTAAATCAAGGTTTGCACTATCTTTCAAAAGAAAAGGATACAACGGGTTTTTCAAGTCAGTATGGTTGGGTTCATGCTTTTGCACATGGAGCCGATTTACTGACAGAGGTGGTTTGTCATCCAGACTTTCCTAAAAACAGGGTTCATGAAGTATTTGAGATACTTGGCCAACTATTTAAAAGAATGTCCATTCGTTTTACAGATGATGAGGATTGGCGTTTAGCAAGAGTAATCTATGAACCTATTTTACAAGGGAAGTTGGAGCAAGAGCAAGTAGCTTCTTGGATAAAAGCTGTTGACTTTCCGATAGAAGAAAGGGAAGATTTTTATAAATTTTCCAACTTCAGATCCTGTCTGTTGGAAGTCTATGTCCAACTTGACCAGAGAAATAGTTTACAAGATGACTTGAAAGAAGCCATCCAGTCTTTTCAATACTAGGGATAAGCTAGTATTATTTATTGAAAGAGTTTCTATTGTATCCTCCTAACTAATAATGAAAACTAATAAAAGAGGTTGAATCATTTTCCAACCTCTTTTCCTGTATCTTAATGGAATTGCATACCACCATCAACGATAATGGTTTGTCCTGTAATGTAGTTTGAATCTGGCCCTGCAAGGAAGCTGACAGCAGCAGCCACATCTTCTGGTTCAGATAGGCGTTTTAGGGTAATATCTTTTGCAAATGTCTGCATACCCCACTCGTCATCTTTTCCTGCATTTTTACCAACTTCATGAGCGATATCGTACATCATTGGTGTTTTCACAATACCTGGTGCGTAGGCGTTAACAGTGATACCTGAGTCTGCTAAATCACGGGCTAATGTTTGCGTAATTCCGCGAACAGCAAATTTGGTTCCACCATAAACAGTTAGATTTGGATTACCGACTACACCAGCTTGAGAAGTTGCGTTGATAATTTTACCTCCGTGGCCAAGTGCTTTAAATTGCGCTTGTGCAGCTTGTGACCCCCAAATGACACCACCAACGTTGATACCGAAAGTACGTGTAAATTGTTCCTCAGTAATTGTATCAAGAGGAGTAGTTGGAGCAACACCAGCATTATTTACGACAACATTCAAATCACCAAAATGGTCAACAACTTTTTGAAATGCTTGGGCAACTTCTGCCTGTTTCGAAACATCAGCTACGACAGCAAAGGCATTTTCAGCTGATAATTCGGCAACAGCCTTTTCGGCTGTTTCGGGATTGTAGTCTAAGACTCCTACCTTAAAGCCATCTTGAACCAATCGTTTCGCAATTGCAAAACCGATTCCTTGACCTGCACCTGTGACAATAGCAACTTTAGACATATGATTCCTCCTTGGTATTCACGATACCATTCAAACGTTCATAAAAGAACAGCAAAGGTTTACAAATGAGCTTTTATAATGGGTTTTGTAACCCCTATCAAAACTACGCTATTAGTATACACCTTTGAAAAAAATGTTTCAAATAAACACTACCGTTTTTACAGAATTTTAACCTGAAATTTCCAATCAATTTTCTTGAAACCCTTTCCTACTTTTGATAGACTAGTATCTAGTTTTTGAAAAAAGGAGAAAGAAAATGAAAAAATTTGTTGCTGAATTAATCGGTACTTTCATGCTTGTGTTCATTGGGACAGGAGCTGTTGTTTTTGGAAATGGTCTTGATGGCTTAGGTCACCTTGGAATCGCCTTTGCCTTTGGTTTAGCAATCGTAGTTGCAGCCTACTCAATCGGAACTGTTTCAGGTGCTCACTTGAACCCAGCTGTTTCGATCGCTATGTTTGTAAACAAACGTTTGTCATCTTCAGAGCTTGTCAACTACATCCTTGGTCAGGTTGTTGGAGCTTTCCTTGCGTCAGCTGCGGTATTCTTCCTCTTGGCTAACTCAGGTATGTCAACTGCTAGTCTTGGTGAAAATGCCTTGGCAAACGGTGTCACTGTCTTTGGTGGATTCTTGTTTGAAGTCATTGCAACCTTCTTGTTTGTTTTGGTTATCATGACTGTTACTTCAGAAAGCAAGGGAAATGGCGCGATTGCTGGTTTGGTAATCGGTTTGTCATTGATGGCGATGATTCTTGTCGGATTGAACATTACTGGACTTTCAGTAAACCCAGCTCGTAGCTTGGCACCAGCTGTCTTGGTAGGTGGCGCAGCTCTTCAACAAGTTTGGATTTTCATCCTTGCACCAATCGTTGGTGGAGTTCTTGCAGCTCTTGTTGCGAAAAACTTCCTTGGAACAGAAGAATAATTGAAACTCAAAAAGCCTTGCTCCTCATCTCGAGGAACAGGGCTTTTTCGTATTATACTCTTCGAAAATTTCTTCAAACCACGTCAGCTTCCATCTGCAACCTCAAAACAGTATTTTGATTTGACTTCGTCAGTTCTATCTGCAACCTCAAAACAGTGTTTTGAGCTGACTTTGTCAGTCTTATCTACAACCTCAAAGCAGTGCTTTGAGCAACCTGTGGCTAGCTTCCTAGTTTGCTCTTTGAATTTCATTGAGTTTGAGTTTAACGGTTGTCAATTTTCTCTGGATAAAGGTCGTGTTGGAAGAGGCGTTGTTCTGCCAAGCCTTCATACTTAGTTCCTGGCTTACCGTAGTTGTAGTAGGGGTCGATTGAAATGCCACCGCGCGGAGTGAATTTTCCCCAGACCTCTAAATAGCGAGGGTCTAGCAAGTTGACCAAGTCTTTCCCGATGGTGTTGATACAGTTTTCGTGGAAATCTCCGTGGTTTCGGTAGCTAAAGAGGTAGAGTTTGAGGGATTTTGACTCAACACAGAGCTTATCAGGGATGTAGGAAATATAGATAGTTGCAAAGTCTGGCTGAGCAGTGATTGGGCAAAGTGAGGTAAATTCAGGACAGTTAAATTTGATGAAATAGTCATTTTCCACATGACGATTGTCAAAGGATTCGAGGACTTCTGGATGATACTCGAAAATGTAGTTGGTTTCTTTGTTGCCCAGTAGGCTTAGGTTTTTCATTTCTTCTTGTTGTGACATGATTTTTTCTTTCTAATTTTAAACACCACGTTGGTTGTCGTAGAGGAGGGTATGGAGTTGAGGAAGGACGCGGACATTGCCCCAACTATCGTCAGCAGCGATGCGTTCCCAGAGTTCTTTGAGACGGTCCAGTTGATCTTGGACAATATTTCCTGTAGCCTTGGGTTCAGGATTTCCAGCAGATAAGAAAAGGACATCTGGTTGGTAGCGTTCTTGTATTCCTTTAGCAAAGGCTAAATCTGCATCATCAAAGACAGGGATTTTAAAGGTGACCTTGTCTGGATCCAATTGGGAAACGATAAAGTCCAGGGTCTCAAAGTTGACTTCCATCTTGGATGAAGGAGGTTTGGGACTCAGAGTGACCTGGTTGATGTCTTTCAACCAATTTTGCCAGCGAGAGCCTTGAGTTTCAACAGCCAGAGTGACACCACGTTCCTTGAGTTTGGTGACTAGCTCAGCCATGTTGGCTGCTAGGATAGCAGGATTTCCCCCAGATAGGGTTACATAGTCGTAGCTCCCTAATTTATCCAACTCAGCAATGACCTCGTCAGCTGTCATGCGAGTTGGTTTTTCAGAACCATCCCAAGTAAAGGCAGAATCGCACCAGTCGCAGTGGTAGTCGCAACCAGCAGTGCGGACAAACATGGTTTTCTGCCCGATTGCACGACCTTCGCCTTGAAAGGTTGGGCCAAAAATTTCTAGAACTGGTAGTTTGAGGACACGTTCCCTAGTCATCTAACCACTCCCGTCTAAACTCTGCAAAGGCAGTCGGAGTTTCATAGAGGCGAACATATTCCAAACGGAGACCACGTTCGTCAGGCAACTCTTGGTTCATGGTTTGGAAAATCCAGTAAACCATATTTTCAGCAGTCGTGTTCATATAGGGAAGAGTTTCATTGAGATAGCGATGATCCAAGTGGGGTTCTAAGTAGTTCTTGTAGATTGCTTTGATGTCTCCGAAATCGTAGGTCATGCCACGTTCATCTAAAAATCCACTGACAGCAATCTGCAGATGATAGGTGTGACCATGAAGGGATTTGCATTTTCCCTCATAGTGAAAGAGGTGGTGGGCAGCATCGAAGGTAAACTCTTTTGATACCAAGGTTCTGTGTGGATTGTAGACAAGAGACTCCCCGGTTTCCTGTTTGATTTCTTTGGGTGCAAAAAACATTAGTCCTCTCCTTTCTGTGAGAGATAAACATCTAAACCATGTTGACGTAGGTGGCAGGCTGGGCAATCTCCACAGCCACTTCCGATAATCCCATTGTAGCAGGTCAAGGTCTTTTCACGAACATAGTCAAAGGCACCGAGTTGGTCGGCTAATTCCCAAGTTTCAGCCTTGTCTAGCCACATGAGAGGTGTTTGGATAACAAAGTCGTAATCCATGGCAAGGTTGAGGGTAACATTAAGGGATTTGACAAAGACATCTCGACAATCGGGGTAGCCTGAGAAGTCTGTCTCGCAGACACCTGTCACGATATCTTTAATGCCTCGTTGCTTAGCAAGGACTGCCGCAAAGGACAGAAAGAGGTGGTTACGACCATCAACGAAGGTATTGGGAACCTCTCCCTCTTTTTGCTCAATTTCCAGATCAGAGGTCAGGGCATTTTCAGTGATTTGCCCCAGCAGAGACATATCTAGGATGTGATGACGAATCCCCTGTTCCTTAGCGATTTCTCTAGCAACTTGAATTTCGAGATGATGGCGTTGGCCGTAGGCAAAGGTAACGGCTTCGACCGTTTCATAGTGTTCTTTAGCCCAAAAGAGGCAGGTTGTAGAATCTTGACCGCCACTAAAGACGACCAAGGCTGATTGACGTTTCATAGTACTCCTTCCAAAATGGGAAATGTTCAGAGCACGCAAAAAGCTCCCTTGAGGGAGCTAAAAAATACCAAGTCAAGGTTTTTTTTAGCGATGGCATGTCCCAAACATCGTAATATTCTACATACAGTCTAGCATATTTTTTGAAAAATGGCAAAGGGCAAGAAAAAAGAGACCAAAGCAAGTACTTGGTCTCTCGTTTGATTAGCTCAATTCAGCAACGATGGCCTTGATTTGTTCTGCTGTGTGAACACCAGCAACTTGTTTCACCACTTGGCCGTCTTTTTTGAAGAGAAGGGTTGGGATAGACATGATTCCAAAAGCACGAGCTGTGTTTGGATTTTCATCAACGTCCATTTTAACGATTTTTAAAACATCTTCTGAAAGTTCTTCAGACAATTTGTCCAAGATTGGACCTTGCATACGACATGGACCACACCAAGTTGCCCAGAAGTCTACCAAGACCAAACCGTCTTTTGTTTCTTGTTCGAATGTTGCATCTGTAATTGCTTTTGCCATTGTATTTCTCCTTTTTTAGTTATATTGGCTTAAATCTTGTTTCTTGAGATAGAAGAAGATATCTCCATAAGTTCCATGGTAGTCCAAATCATGACCGTTGTAAGTTAATTTTTGGACAGGGTAGTAGTCTGCGACGCCGATAAGGCAAGCTTGTTGTGAACGATCAAAGTCTTCATAAGATTCGAAAGTTACAGTTCTTTCGTTCTTGCTGGCATCTAGATAGGTAATTTCAATCATTTTAAAAACTCCTTTGTTTAATGATGACTTTATTTTACTCCTTGTAAAAGAGAATGTCAAGAAAAATGATTGCGCACGCAACTTTTTTCTAAAATCATCTTAAATCAAGAAATCCAAACCAGTTTCCAAGCTTGCTTCGACAGCTTTCTGTAGAGAGGCCAGTGTCTTTTGCCCATCACTTGTCAGGCAGATAAAGCTAGAGCGCCTATCTTGATCACAACACCTGCGACTAAGCAGACCGCAATTTTTGGCTTCCAAGCGAGCCACCATCCGAGAAACAGCGCTCGGGCTCAGATGAAGTTTATCTGGCAGGTCAATCTGGCGTAGAGATTTTTCTTGAGCCAAGTCCAGATAGTAGAGTAGGTAGAACTCTTTCAAGGTCAGACTTTGCTCGCTCTGCTGGGCAATAGTCTCTTCCAAGAGACTTTCAATTTCTTTCTGACGCCGATTGAAGTCAAACCATTTTTCCAAATAGGTCATAGTATCTCCTTTCTTTTTAGAGTTGTAAATAGAAGAAAGTCCATTCACGGACAGTCTCTGTATCACAAGATGATTGCGCATGCAATAATTATACTACTTTTCAAAAGAGCTGGCAAGAAAGACGCTGGCATCTTTTATCCTAAATCATGCCTGTTTTCACAAGTCAAGAATTGTTTGTATGCCCTTTCCTTTCTAATTTTCATTATCCTTCGTGCATTTCCTTGAAATTTTCTGAAAAAAGAGTAAACTGGTATGCAAGAAGTCTATTTCGTGGAGTTTAGGATGAAATTATATGTTCAATTAATGATTCTCTTTGTGATTTCTCTAATCGGAGAGGGGGTTTCCAGTTTCTTTCATTTGCCTATCCCAGGCAGTATTATCGGTTTGATTATTCTTTTTCTCGCCCTGCAATTTAAGTGGCTGAGAACTAGGCATGTCAACATGGTGGGGAATTTCTTGCTGGCCAATATGACCATTCTCTTTTTGCCGCCAGCAGTGGGAATCATGGAGAAGTTTGAAGTGATTGCCCCCTATCTTTTGCCCATTGTTTTGATTGTCTTTTTTGCAGCTGTTATCAATATTATCCTCATAGCCTTGGTAGTTCAGTTCATCAAGAGACGGTTTGAGGGTGATTATGAGAAAGGAGATGCCAAATGAGTGAATTTGTTTCCAATCCCCTGTTTGGGCTTGCCCTGTCTATCCTAGCTTATTTAGTGGGAATGCTGATTTACAGACGTTTTCCCCATCCATTGACAACGCCCTTGCTTTTGTCAGCTTTTTTCATTATTATCTTTCTAAAAGTGACGGGTATTTCTTACCAAGATTACTACCAAGGTGGGGTTTATCTGAACAACTTGATTGTCCCATCGACCGTGGCTTTAGGGATTCCGCTTTATAAGAGTTTTCACTTGATGAAGCACCATGCACGGAGTATTCTTTTTGGAAGTCTGTTAGCGGTAGTGGTCAATACCTCTTTCACAGCCCTTGTAGCTAAGATTTTTGGGATGGACTTTTTCCTAGCCATTTCTCTCTTTCCTAAGTCAGTAACAACCGCTATGGCAGTGGGAATCACAGAAAAATTGCAAGGGTTGACGACTGTGACCTTGGTGGTTGTAGTGGCAACTGGAATTTTAACCAGTGTGATCGGACCAACCCTTTTGAAGTGGTTAAAAATTGACGATCCAGTAGCTGTTGGCCTTTCCCTTGGAGGGACAGGTCACGCAGTCGGAACAGGCACAGCCTTTCGATACGGCTCTGTAGCAGGAGCTATGGGTGGTTTGGCTATCGGTGTCACAGGTATTCTCTATGTCTTTGTCAGCCCTATCGTAGCCAGTTTGATATTGAGTTAAATCAAAACCCAGCTTTTTAGCTGGGCATTTTTTATTGCAAATTAACCTTGTTTTTCAAGATGTAGTAGGTTCCGAGGTAAAAGATAGCTATGAAAATGAGTTCTTCAATAATACCCGTACTTGCTCCCATATAGAAATTGTCATTAAATCCTGCAAGTGAATTGACATAGAAGTTAGCACTGGTATTGAAGAAGACTTCAATAAAGCCAATGACGATTTGGATACCAATGTAGGCTGCAACAGCGAGTGCTGTGCGGTATTCGTTGAAAAGTTGTCCGATGGAAATAGCCAAGTATATGCAGAGGATTCCAGAAATGGTATTTAGTAGGAAGGATAACCCCACAAGAGAGAGTTGAGGAAGATATGTTCCTACAAGTGGAATAAAGTCATAATTTGACATCCATTCTGGAACCGTTATAGTCACAATAAGAAAAGCACTTAGAGCCAGTACAGCTGAGCTAAGTATAGACCAGATAAAGGCTCCGACTAATTTAGCAGTGATGATATGGTGTTCAGAAACTGGCAAGGTTAAAGTCAGATATCCTTGTCGGTCATAGACACTTCCTTTGAATCGTTTAATAATCAAGAAGATAGTTGAAATCACAAGTGTAACCATCAAACCACCAAAGACAGTAGATAGAAAAAAAAGTAGAACAGATAGATTTTTTTCAGGTAGTTTGATTAAGGATTGTGTCTGAATTCCAATAAGAACAGAGAGGAAGAGAACAGCAGCGTAGAGGGCTAAATACCACTTGTTAACATTTTTAAATTCGTAGCGAACTAAATTCCAAAACATAATAATCTCCTTTGCTTAGGCCTTAAATTCCTGACGGAAGAGTTGGTCAATGGATTCACCTGACTCATAGCGAATATCATCTACATTTCCTTGACGGACGACTTTTCCGTCTTTTAGGAAGACAATTTCATCTAAGATTGGCTCGATATCCGAAATCAAGTGGGTAGAAATCAAAACGGTAGAAGTTGGGGAGTAGTTGTTGATAATAGTATTGAGGATATACTCACGGGCTGCTGGATCCACTCCACCAATGGGTTCATCCAGAACATAGAGACGAGCATCCCGGCTCATAACCAAAATCAGTTGTACCTTTTCTTTGTTTCCTTTTGATAGTTTTTTGAGACGACTATTTTCATCAATGCCGAGGTCTGCAAGTAGATGATGGGCACGTTCAAGATTGAAATCTTTATAGAAGGTCTTGAAGTAGGTTAGGGCTTCTTTGACCTTCATTTGCTCATTGAGATAGGTCGTATCTGGCAAATAAGCTACGATAGCCTTGGTTGCTGGGCTTGGGTCCATGTCGTTGATAAGGACGCGTCCTTGATCTGGTTGTAAGAGACCATTGATGAGTTTAATCAAGGTTGTTTTTCCTGAGCCGTTTGGCCCAAGGAGACCAACAATTTTTCCAGCTGGGATGTCAAGAGAAACATTTTCAAGGGCTGGTGTTGCTCCATAAGATTTGGATACATTTTCAAATGCTAGTAATGACATAGGCTTAAACTCCTTTAATATAATCGCCGACTACGCCTGGTAGTTCTTCTTTTTCATAGCCAAAATGGGTCATGGAGGAAACGAAGTGTTCCAATTCTTCTTCCGATAATTGTTTGCGTGATTGGGCAATCAGTTCCTTATCCTCAGTCACAAATCGTCCAGTTGTTCGCTTGCTGTAGACAAATCCTTCTCGTTCAAGGTCTGACAAGGCTCTTTGGATGGTGTTTGGATTGACACCGGCCTCGCTTGCTAGCTCTCTCACGGTTGGAAGTTGTTGATTGGGTTCCAGCGTATGGGAAACAATCTGAAGCTTGATTTTCTCCATAATCTGTAAATAGATGGGTTTTTTGTTGTCAAATGTCCAGGACATCTTGGTCTCCTTTCTTTTATCCTTTTGTCTTAATTAAATAATACAACAAAACAAAAAACTTGTCAAGCAAAAAGAAGAATTGTTTTGGGAATCGTTTAAAAAATGGTATAATGAAAAGAAAACGATAAGGAGGGAAAGGATGCGTTGTCCAAAATGTGGGGCTACCAAGTCAAGTGTTATCGATAGTCGCCAAGCAGAAGAAGGGAACACTATTCGTAGAAGACGTGAGTGCGATGAATGCCAGCACCGTTTTACAACCTACGAAAGAGTAGAAGAAAGAACCTTAGTGGTTGTTAAAAAAGATGGCACACGGGAACAATTCTCCAGAGATAAAATCTTTAATGGGATTATCCGCTCAGCCCAGAAACGTCCTGTGTCAAGTGATGAAATCAACATGGTAGTCAATCGTATCGAACAGAAACTCCGTGGTCGAAATGAAAATGAAATTCAAAGTGAGGACATTGGTTCACTGGTCATGGAGGAGTTGGCTGAGTTGGATGAGATTACCTATGTACGTTTTGCCAGTGTCTATCGTAGTTTTAAGGATGTGAGTGAGTTAGAGAGCCTGCTCCAACAAATCACCCAGTCCTCTAAAAAGAAAAAGGAAAGATAAATGAAGCCAATTGACCGTTTTTCTTATCTAAAGAATAATCGGGTGTCGCAAGATACCTCATCTCTGGTACAGTGCTACCTCCCGATTATCGGTCAGGAGGCACTGAGCCTTTATCTTTATACAATTAGTTTTTGGGATAATGGCAGAAAGGAATATCTTTTTTCAAGCATTCTCAACCATCTCAACTTTGGGATGGATAGACTGCTAAAATCCCTGAAAATCCTATCTGCTTTCAATCTCTTAACCCTCTATCAAAAGGGGGATGTTTATCAGCTAGCCCTCCATGCTCCTCTGTCTAGTCAAGACTTCTTGGAGCATCCTGTTTATCGCAGACTTTTGGAGAAAAAGATTGGTGATGCAGCCGTGGAGGATTTGAGAGTTGAAAGTGCTGATGGTGAAGAAATACCTGTCTCACTCAATCAAGTCTTTCCAGATTTGGCAGAACTGGGCAGTCAAGAAGACCTTGGTCTCAAGAAGAAAGTGGCTAACGATTTTGATTTGGACCATTTTCGTCAGCTTATGGCTCGAGATGGTCTTCGCTTTGCGGATGAACAGTCTGATGTCTTAAACCTCTTTGCCATTGCCGAGGAGAAGAAATGGACTTGGTTTGAGACCTATCAATTGGCCAAGTCAACAGCTGTTTCCCAGGTTATTTCAACCAAACGCATGCGGGAAAAAATTGCTCAAAAACCTGTTTCCTCTGATTTTAGTCCTAAGGAAGCAACTATTATCAAAGAAGCTAAAAGTAAGACTGCCCTGCAGTTCTTGGCAGAAATCAAGCAAACGCGCAAGGGAACCATTACCCAAACAGAAAGAGAACTCTTGCAACAGATGGCTGGCTTGGGCTTGCTGGATGAAGTCATCAATATTATTCTCTTATTGACCTTTAATAAGGTGGATTCGGCAAATATCAATGAGAAATATGCCATGAAGGTAGCCAATGACTATGCTTATCAAAAGATTCATTCGGCAGAAGAGGCAGTCTTGCGGATCCGTGAGCGTGGGCAAAAGAATCAGGCTCAAAAAAGCAGTAAACCCAGTCCTACCAAGTCCAATGTACCCAAGTGGAGCAATCCAGATTATAAGAATGAAACCAGCGAGGAAACTCGTCTGGAACTAGAACGTAAGAAACAAGAACTATTAGCTCGATTAGAAAAAGGAGGAGATTAGATGGAAAGTGTCGGAGACGTACTCAAACGTCAACCTAGCCGTCTTCATTATCAAGATTTGGTCCAGAAAATCATGAAGGACCCTGATGTTGCGGCCTTTATCCAGCAAAAATCCCTTACTCCAGAGGAATTGAATCGCAGTATCTCCAAGTTTAATCAGTACATCACCGAGCGTGACAAATTTCTCCGTGGAGATACGGATTATATTGCCAAAGGCTACAAGCCGATTTTGGTTATGAATCATGGCTATGCGGATGTTTCTTATGAAGAAACTCCTGAACTAATCGCGGCTGAAAAAGAAGCGGCTATTAAGAACCGTCTCAAGTTAATCAATCTGCCAGCCAGTCTTAAGAAAGCTAGTTTGGCTCAAGTAGATTTGGATGATTTGGGGCGCTTACCAGTTTTTGAAAAGCTATTAGCCTTCGTGGAGCAATATCCAGCTATTCGAAAAGGTCTTTACCTATATGGAGATTTTGGTGTGGGTAAAAGTTTCATGGTGGCTGCCTTAGCCCATGATTTATCAGAAAAACGTGGTGTTTCATCAACTCTCCTCCACTATCCTAGCTTTGTCATTGATGTCAAAAATGCTATCGGTGATGGTAATGTCAAGACCTTGGTAGATGAGATTAAACTGTCTGAAGTCCTGATTTTAGATGATATTGGTGCCGAGCAATCAACACCTTGGGTGCGTGACGAAATCCTGCAAGTCATTCTTCAATATCGGATGCAGGAAAATTTACCGACCTTTTTCACATCCAACTTCAACTTTGATGATTTGGAGCAGCATTTCGCTAAAGGGAAGCATGGAAATGATGAAACCTGGGAAGCTAGAAGGGTCATGGAACGCATCCATTATTTGGCTGAGGAGACTCGTTTAGAAGGAGTAAACCGTCGATGACAGAAACAATCAAATTAATGAAAGCTCACACGTCAGTGCGCAGATTTAAGGAGCAAGCCCTTCCTCAAGAAGACTTGACTGAAATCCTGACAGCAGCTCAGATGGCTTCATCTTGGAAGAATTTCCAATCCTACTCTGTGATTGTAGTACGAAGTCAAGAAAAGAAAGATGCCTTGTATGAATTGGTACCTCAAGAAGCCATTCGCCAGTCAGCTGTTTTCCTTCTCTTTGTCGGAGATTTGAACCGAGCAGAAAAGGGAGCACGACTCCATACCGATACATTCCAACCTCAAGGGGTGGAAGGGCTCTTGATTAGTTCGGTCGATGCGGCTCTTGCTGGACAAAATGCCCTGCTGGCAGCTGAAAGTTTGGGCTATGGTGGTGTTATCATTGGCTTGGTGCGGTACAAGTCAGAAGAAGTGGCAGAACTCTTTAATCTGCCTGACTACACCTATCCTGTCTTTGGGATGGGCCAAATCAAGAACATGAAGTCAAACCTCGCTTGCCATTGAATCAAGTGGTATTTGAGGAAGAATATCAGGAACAAACAGTTGATGTGATTGAGGCTTATGACCGTGTACAGGCTGACTATGCTGGAGCGCGTACGACCACAAGCTGGAGTCAGCGCCTAGCAGAACAGTTTGGTCAAGCTGAACCAAGCTCAACTAGAAAAAATCTTGAACAGAAGAAGTTATTGTAGAAAGTGAGAAATTATGGCCCTACCAACTATTGCCATTGTAGGACGTCCCAATGTTGGGAAATCAACCCTATTTAATCGGATCGCTGGTGAGCGAATCTCCATTGTAGAAGATGTCGAAGGAGTGACACGTGATCGTATCTATGCAACAGGTGAGTGGCTCAATCGTTCCTTTAGCATGATTGATACAGGAGGAATCGATGATGTTGATGCTCCTTTCATGGAGCAAATCAAGCATCAGGCAGAAATTGCCATGGAAGAAGCAGATGTTATCGTCTTTGTCGTGTCTGGTAAGGAAGGAATTACCGATGCAGACGAATACGTAGCCCGTAAGCTTTATAAGACCCACAAACCAGTTATCCTCGCGGTCAACAAGGTGGACAACCCTGAGATGCGAAACGATATCTATGATTTCTATGCCCTCGGTTTGGGTGAACCATTGCCAATCTCATCTGTCCATGGGATCGGTACAGGGGATGTGCTAGATGCTATCGTAGAAAATCTTCCAAATGAATATGAAGAAGAAAATCCAGATGTCATTAAGTTTAGCCTGATTGGTCGTCCAAACGTTGGAAAATCAAGCTTGATCAATGCTATCTTGGGCGAAGACCGTGTCATTGCCAGTCCTGTTGCTGGAACAACTCGTGACGCCATTGATACGCACTTTACAGATACAGATGGTCAAGAGTTTACCATGATTGATACGGCTGGTATGCGTAAATCTGGTAAGGTTTATGAAAATACTGAGAAATACTCTGTCATGCGCGCCATGCGAGCTATTGACCGTTCAGATGTGGTCTTAATGGTCATCAATGCGGAAGAAGGCATTCGTGAATACGATAAGCGTATCGCAGGATTTGCTCATGAAGCTGGTAAAGGGATGATTATCGTGGTCAACAAGTGGGATACACTTGAAAAAGACAACCACACTATGAAAAACTGGGAAGAAGATATCCGTGAGCAGTTCCAATACCTGCCTTACGCCCCGATTATCTTTGTATCAGCTTTGACCAAGCAACGTCTCCACAAACTTCCTGAGATGATTAAGCAAATCAGCGAAAGTCAAAATACACGTATTCCATCAGCTGTCTTGAACGATGTCATCATGGATGCTATTGCCATCAATCCAACACCGACAGACAAAGGTAAACGCCTCAAGATTTTCTACGCGACCCAAGTGGCAACCAAACCACCAACCTTTGTCATCTTTGTCAACGAAGAAGAACTCATGCACTTTTCTTACCTGCGTTTCTTGGAAAATCAAATCCGCAAGGCCTTTGTCTTTGAGGGAACACCGATTCATCTCATCGCAAGAAAACGCAAATAAAAAAGTAGAATCTGGAATGACATTTCCAGATTTTTTTGATAGAATGAAGTTAAAGAAAACGCTATCAAAAGAGGTGCTGCTGATGGAACATTTGTTTAAATTCTTATTTTTAGCACCTTACTTTTATTTTGATAACTGGATTGAAAAGGCCAACAGAAATAGTAAATTTTTCCCAATTTTTTACTATTTTTACTGGTTTTACATCCCCCTCTATGCTCTTTTTAGCCTTGCTTGGACAGTTGTTTCAGTTCTGTTTTTCAATATCGTCTTGAGAAATGTGACAGATATCAAGTTATGGGGCATTTGGTTTCTTTTTATTTTGCTAGCTATTGGTCTGAATAGGTCAACTTATTTCTGTTTCAAAAAAATGCTTCGCTTGAGACTGGAACTAGGAAAGTCTAAAGGCGGCAAGCATTGAGTTATATTGGTAATAACATTTAATAGAACGAAACTAAAGAAAACAGTTTCAAAGAGGAGGTGTCGATGATGAAACTGTCCTTTAATTGGTTTAATTTGATACTCTTATTTCCTTGTTTTTATTTTTTCTATTGGATAGACAATGCTGACAGAAACAGTAAAATTTTCCCCATCTTCTACTATTTTTACTGGATTTATATTTCCCTTTTAGCTCTGTTTAGCTTGGATATGACAATTTTTTCATTCTTATTTTTCCCTTTTGTTCTAAATCATGAATCAGATGCTAGTGCTTGGGGTGTTGGGTTGCTTTTGATAGTCTTATCTCTAGGCAGCGACTGGTTAGACTATATCTTTTTCAAAAAAATGCTTAGACTAAGAAAGGAGTTAGGAAAGTCTACGGGTGGAAGGTATTGATTTATATCGGTTTTTATTTATAGGAGGTGGCTTATGGAACGTCTAAAATCATTTATTACACGCTATTCTAAGGTCTATATTGGTTTAGTTCTGTTGATCTGGATTGCTTTCTTCTTTCTTCCTTGGGGCAGTCCGATTCTGGGGGGAAGATTGACCTCTTCAGCATACAGAAAGTCTTGCTAGTTTTTGGCATTCTGTCCATTTTGATGGCCTTGCTGTCCAAGAAAGTCAGTCTCTTTGTTTTTGGACTCATCTGCTGTCTTTCTCTTTGGATTAACCTATTTATTCTGTTTGCTATTTTGCCGATTTTTGGCAATTAAAGTATCATAAAAGTCAGAGAGGTTAGCTTGGAAACTAGCCTCTTTTTCCTTTTCAAAATGGGGATTCTTCCTTGAAAATAATCAGTAATTGTGCTAAAATTAAAAGAACATTCTAAAATATTCGGAATTTAAAGTAAGGAAAAACATGGCTAATATTTTAAAAACAATTATCGAAAATGATAAAGGAGAAATCCGTCGTCTGGAAAAGATGGCTGATAAGGTTTTCAAATACGAAGACCAAATGGCTGCTTTGACTGACGACCAACTAAAAGCAAAAACAGTTGAATTTAAAGAACGTTATCAAAATGGAGAATCACTGGATTCATTGCTTTATGAAGCATTTGCGGTTGTCCGTGAGGGTGCCAAACGTGTCCTAGGTCTCTTCCCATATAAGGTTCAGGTCATGGGAGGAATCGTTCTTCACCATGGTGACGTGCCAGAGATGCGTACAGGGGAAGGGAAAACCTTGACGGCGACCATGCCGGTATACCTCAATGCCCTTTCAGGCAAAGGGGTTCACGTAGTTACGGTCAATGAATACCTGTCAGAACGTGACGCGACTGAGATGGGTGAATTGTACTCTTGGCTTGGTTTGTCAGTAGGAATTAACTTGGCTGCCAAATCTCCAATGGAGAAAAAAGAAGCCTATGAGTGTGATATTACCTACTCAACCAACTCAGAAATCGGATTTGACTACCTTCGTGATAACATGGTCGTTCGCGCTGAAAACATGGTACAACGTCCGCTTAACTATGCCTTGGTCGATGAGGTTGACTCAATCTTGATTGACGAGGCCCGTACACCTTTGATCGTATCAGGTGCTAATGCAGTTGAAACTAGTCAGCTCTACCACATGGCAGACCACTATGTAAAATCGTTGGACAAAGACGACTACATCATCGATGTGCAGTCTAAGACTATTGGTTTGTCTGATTCAGGGATTGACAAGGCTGAAAGCTACTTCAAGCTTGAAAATCTCTATGACATCGAAAACGTAGCTCTGACTCACTTTATCGATAACGCCCTTCGTGCCAACTACATCATGCTTCTCGATATTGACTATGTGGTGAGCGAAGAGCAAGAAATCTTGATTGTCGACCAATTTACAGGTCGTACCATGGAAGGTCGTCGTTATTCTGATGGATTGCACCAAGCCATTGAAGCCAAAGAAGGTGTGCCAATCCAGGATGAAACCAAGACATCTGCCTCAATCACTTACCAAAACCTTTTCCGTATGTACAAGAAATTGTCTGGTATGACGGGTACAGGTAAGACTGAGGAAGAAGAATTCCGTGAAATTTACAACATTCGTGTTATTCCAATCCCAACAAATCGTCCTGTTCAACGTATTGACCATCCAGACTTGCTTTTTGCTAGCATTGAAGCTAAGTTTAAGGCCGTTGTTAAAGACGTTAAGGCTCGTTACCAAAAAGGTCAACCTGTCTTGGTTGGTACAGTAGCGGTTGAAACCAGTGACTACATTTCTAAAAAATTGGTCGAAGCTGGTGTTCCTCACGAAGTCTTGAACGCCAAAAACCACTATAAAGAAGCCCAAATCATCATGAATGCTGGTCAGCGTGGTGCTGTTACCATCGCAACTAACATGGCCGGTCGTGGTACCGATATCAAGCTTGGTGAAGGAGTTCGTGAACTTGGAGGACTTTGTGTTATTGGTACAGAACGTCATGAAAGCCGTCGTATCGACAACCAGCTTCGTGGACGTTCAGGTCGTCAGGGAGACCCAGGTGAGTCACAATTCTACCTATCTCTTGAAGATGACTTGATGAAACGTTTTGGTTCTGAACGCTTGAAGGGAATCTTTGAACGTCTCAACATGTCTGAAGAGGCGATTGAGTCTCGTATGTTGACACGTCAGGTTGAAGCGGCACAAAAACGTGTCGAAGGAAATAACTACGATACCCGTAAACAAGTCCTTCAGTATGACGATGTCATGCGTGAACAACGTGAGATTATCTACGCTCAACGTTACGATGTTATCACTGCAGACCGTGACTTGGCGCCTGAAATTCACTCAATGATTAAACGTACGATTGGTCGTGTCGTTGATGGTCATGCGCGTGCCAAACAAGATGAAAAACTAGAAGCGATTTTGAACTTTGCTAAGTACAACTTGCTTCCAGAAGATTCTATTACGATGGAAGATTTGTCAGGCTTGTCTGATAAGGCTATCAAAGAAGAACTCTTCCAACGTGCCTTGAAGGTTTACGATAGTCAAGTTTCAAAACTACGAGATGAAGAAGCAGTTAAAGAATTCCAAAAAGTTTTGATTCTACGAGTGGTAGATAATAAGTGGACAGACCATATCGACGCCCTTGATCAATTGCGTAACGCGGTAGGACTTCGTGGCTATGCTCAGAACAACCCTGTTGTTGAGTATCAGGCAGAAGGTTTCCGTATGTTTAATGACATGATTGGTTCGATCGAATTTGATGTGACACGTTTGATGATGAAAGCACAAATTCATGAACAAGAAAGACCACAAGCAGAGCACCATATCAGTACAACGGCGACTCGCAATATCGCTGCCCACCAAGCAAATATGCCTGAAAATCTGGATTTGAGTCAGATTGGACGGAATGAACTTTGCCCATGTGGTTCTGGTAAGAAGTTTAAAAACTGTCACGGTAAAAGACAATAAAATGAGATAGTTTAGAGGCGGATACCTTGTGAAAAGTAAATTTTTACTTGGTATCCGTTTGCTTTATAAGGAGATGAGTTATGGTATTTACAGCAAAAAGTCCTAAAATTAATATTGAAGAAGTTCGTGCCTTATCAAAATTAGAAGGCCAAGCTTTGGAGAGAAAATCACAGCGCGATAAAGAGCTAGAAGCCATTATACGTGGAGAAGACCAGCGGATTCTCTTGGTAATCGGGCCATGCTCATCTGACAATGAAGAAGCTGTTCTTGAATACGCTAAGCGTTTGGCAGCTTTGCAAGAAGAAGTGGCAGACCGTATCTTTATGGTTATGCGTGTTTATACTGCTAAACCCCGTACCAACGGAGATGGCTATAAGGGCTTGATTCACCAGCCTAATGCGACAGAAGCGCCTAGTCTTATCAATGGAATCAAAGCCGTTCGCCATCTTCATTATCGTGTTATCACAGAAACAGGAATGACAACGGCTGATGAAATGCTTTATCCTGAAAATCTACCGCTTGTGGATGATTTGATTTCTTACATGGCGGTTGGTGCCCGTTCAGTTGAAGACCAGCAACACCGCTTTGTGGCAAGTGGAGCAGATTTCGCGACTGGGTTTAAAAATCCAACATCTGGAAATCTCAATGTTATGTTTAATGGGATTTATGCTGCTCAAAACAAACAAAGTTTCCTTTTCCTAGGAAAAGAAGTGGAAACAACTGGGAACCCGCTTTCGCACGCTATTCTTCGTGGAGCAATCAATGAGTATGGTAAGAATATTCCTAACTACTACTATGATAATTTGATGGATACTATTGCTCAGTATGAGAAAATGGGTTTAGAAAATCCCTTTATCATCGTGGATACCAATCATGACAATTCTGGTAAGCAATACATGGACCAGATTCGAATTGTCCGCCAGACCTTGATTAACCGTGCTTGGAATGAAAAAATCAAGCAGTACGTTCGTGGCTTTATGATTGAGTCTTATCTAGAAGACGGCCGTCAAAACGAACCGGAAGTATTTGGCAAGTCTATCACGGACCCTTGTCTTGGCTGGGAAAATACAGAAGCCCTTGTCAGAGAAATCTACCAAACGCTAGGAGAATAAGATGGCATTTATTGAAAAAGGTCAAGAAATCGATATTGAAGCAATCAAAGCAGAAACCCAATTGTCTGCGGAAGCCTTGCGACTAAAGGAGCGTCGTGATAGAGAAATGGCAGACATCATTTCAGGAGAAGATGACCGGATCCTTTTGGTGATTGGTCCTTGCTCTTCTGATAATGAAGAGGCTGTCTTGGAATATGCCCGCCGTTTATCCGCCTTGCAGAAGAAGGTGGCGGACAAGATTTTCATGGTTATGCGTGTTTATACAGCTAAACCTCGCACCAACGGAGACGGCTATAAAGGTTTGGTTCACCAACCAGATACCTCTAAGGCTCCAAGCCTGATTAACGGTTTGCAGGCTGTGCGCCAGTTGCACTACCGCGTCATTACAGAGACAGGTTTGACAACGGCAGATGAGATGCTTTATCCGTCAAATCTGGTCTTGGTAGATGATTTGGTCAGCTACCATGCTGTAGGAGCTCGTTCTGTGGAAGACCAAGAGCACCGCTTTGTGGCCTCGGGGATTGATGCACCAGTCGGGATGAAAAATCCAACCTCTGGGAATCTTGGTGTTATGTTTAACGGTATCTATGCCGCCCAAAACAAACAAACCTTCCTCTTCCATGGTCAAGAAGTTGAGACTTCAGGAAATCCCTTGGCTCACGTCATCCTTCGTGGTGCAGTTAATGAATATGGGAAAAATGAGCCTAACTTTTACTATGAGACCTTGCTAAATGCCATTGAACGCTATGAAGCCATGGGACTTGAAAATCCCTTTATTCTCATTGATACCAACCATGATAATTCAGGCAAGCAATATATGGAGCAGATTCGAATTGTTCGCCAGACCTTGCAAAATCGTGACTGGAATGAGAAGATTAAAAAGATAGTTCGAGGCTTTATGATTGAATCTTATCTAGCAGATGGTCGTCAAAACCAACCAGAGGTCTTTGGTTGCTCCATTACCGATCCTTGTCTAGGTTGGGAAAATACAGAGGCCTTGGTAGAAGAGATTTATGCTACCTTGACAAAATAAGTGAAAAGGATGGAGTTGGGGGATCTCAACTCCTTTTGATGAGAATGATAGTTGGACACGGAATTGACATCGAAGAATTGGCTTCGATAGAAAGCGCAGTTACACGACATGAAGGCTTTGCTAAGCGCGTGCTGACCGCTAAGGAAATGGAACGGTTTACCAGTCTTAAAGGGCGCAGGCAAATCGAATATTTGGCTGGTCGCTGGTCGGCTAAAGAAGCCTTTTCCAAGGCTATGGGAACTGGTATTGGAAAGCTCGGTTTTCAGGATTTGGAAGTCTTGAACAATGAACGCGGGGCGCCTTATTTTAGTCAGGCACCATTTTTAGGAAAGATTTGGCTATCTATCAGCCATACCGATCAGTTTGTGACAGCCAGTGTCATTTTGGAGGAAAATCATGAAAGCTAGTCCACATAGACCAACCAAGGCTCTGATTCATCTGGGAGCTATTCGACAAAATATTCAGCAAATGGGGGCTCATATCCCTCAAGGAACGCTCAAATTTGCAGTAGTCAAGGCTAATGCCTATGGGCATGGAGCTGTTGCTGTTGCGACGGCTATTCAAGATGATGTTGATGGCTTTTGTGTTTCGAATATTGATGAAGCCATTGAACTCAGACATGCTGGACTCGGCAAACGAATCCTCATTTTAGGAGTTTCTGAAATCGAAGCTGTTGCTCTAGCTAAAGAATACGACATCACCTTGACAGTGGCTGGACTGGAGTGGATTCAAGTATTGTTAGATAAGGAAGCTGACCTAACTGGATTGACAGTTCACCTCAAGATTGATTCAGGAATGGGACGAATTGGTTTTCGAGAGGCTTGTGAGGCTGAGCAGGCTCAAGACTTGCTCCAACAACACGGTGCTCGTGTTGAAGGGATTTTTACCCACTTTGCTACTGCAGACGAGGAATCAGATGACTACTTTAATGCCCAGTTAGAACGGTTTAAAACTATTTTGGCCAGTATGAAAGAAGTTCCAGAGCTGGTTCATGCCAGCAATTCGGCAACGACTCTTTGGCATGCAGAGACTATTTTTAACGCCGTTCGTATGGGAGACGCTATGTATGGCCTGAATCCCAGTGGAGAAGTTTTAAATCTCCCTTATGATTTAAAATCAGCCTTGACCTTGGAGTCTGCTCTGGTTCATGTCAAGACAGTTCCAGCCGGAGCTTGCATGGGCTACGGAGCGACCTATCAGGCAGACAGCGAGCAAGTCATTGCGACGGTGCCAATCGGTTATGCGGATGGTTGGACACGTGACATGCAGAATTTCTTTGTCTTGGTAGATGGACAAGCTTGCCCAATCGTTGGGCGAGTATCTATGGACCAAATCACCATTCGTCTGCCTAAGCTTTATCCCTTAGGAACCAAGGTAACATTGATTGGTTCTAACGAGGGTAAGGAGATAACGGCTACTCAGGTAGCGACCTACCGTGGGACTATTAACTACGAGGTGGTTTGTCTTCTCAGCGACCGCATTCCGAGAGAATATCATTAAACCAACGAAAGGAGTGGAGCATGAATCTACATCAACCCTTGCATGTCTTGCCTGGTGTGGGACCAAAGTCAGCAGAAAAATACGCCAAACTAGGAATTGAAAACTTGCAAGACCTCTTGCTCTACTTTCCTTTCCGTTATGAAGACTTCAAAACCAAGCAAGTATTGGAACTAGAGGACGGGGAGAAGGCAGTCCTATCTGGTCAAGTCGTGACTCCTGCCAGTGTCCAGTATTATGGATTCAAGCGCAATCGTCTGCGCTTTAGCCTCAAGCAGGGAGAAGTCGTTTTTGCGGTGAATTTCTTTAACCAGCCCTATCTAGCAGATAAGATAGAGTTGGGAGCAACCCTTGCTGTCTTTGGAAAATGGGACCGAGCCAAGGCTAGTCTGACTGGGATGAAGGTCCTAGCTCAGGTGGAAGATGACCTCCAACCTGTTTATCGCTTGGCTCAGGGAATCAGTCAGGCCAGTCTGGTCAAGGTTATTAAGACGGCCTTTGATCAGGGATTGGACCTCTTGATTGAGGAAAATCTTCCCCAGTCTTTGCTGGACAAATACAAACTCATGTCCCGTTGTCAGGCAGTCCGAGCTATGCATTTTCCAAAGGATTTGGCAGAATACAAGCAGGCTCTTCGCCGTATCAAATTTGAGGAACTCTTTTATTTCCAAATGCAATTGCAGACGCTCAAGTCTGAAAATAGAGTTCAGGGAAGCGGTTTGGTTTTGAACTGGTCTCAGAAAAAAGTGACAGCTGTTAAAGAAAGCCTTCCTTTTGCTCTGACCCCAGCTCAAGAAAAGAGTTTACAGGAAATTTTGACCGACATGAAGTCGGACCACCACATGAATCGTCTTTTGCAAGGGGATGTGGGGAGCGGGAAAACGGTGGTCGCTGGCTTGGCTATGTATGCGGCAGTGACGGCTGGCTACCAAGCAGCCCTTATGGTACCAACAGAAATCCTTGCAGAGCAACATTTTGAGAGTTTACAGAACCTCTTTCCAGACTTGAAACTGGCTCTTTTGACAGGTTCCTTGAAAGCTGCAGAAAAGAGAGAAGTCTTGGAGACTATTGCCAAGGGTGAGGCTGATTTGATTATCGGAACTCACGCTCTAATACAGGATGGGGTGGATTATGCTCGTCTGGGCTTGATTATCATCGATGAGCAGCACCGCTTTGGTGTAGGGCAAAGGCGTGTTCTGAGAGAAAAAGGCGACAACCCAGATGTCCTCATGATGACGGCGACTCCCATACCACGAACCTTGGCTATCACAGCCTTTGGAGATATGGATGTTTCCATTATTGACCAGATGCCAGCAGGACGAAAGCCTATTGTGACGCGCTGGATCAAACATGAGCAATTGCCTCAGGTCTTGACTTGGTTAGAGGGGGAAATCCAAAAAGGTTCACAAGCCTATGTCATCTCTCCTTTGATTGAAGAATCAGAAGCTCTGGATTTGAAAAATGCCATTGCCTTATCAGAGGAATTGACGGCTCATTTTGCAGGTAAGGCAGAAGTGGCTCTTCTACATGGTAAGATGAAGAGTGACGAAAAAGACCAGATTATGCAGGAGTTCAAAGAGCAAAAAACGGCTATTCTAGTTTCGACAACGGTTATCGAGGTTGGGGTCAATGTTCCCAATGCGACCGTTATGATTATCATGGATGCCGATCGCTTCGGTCTCAGCCAGCTTCACCAGCTCAGAGGTCGTGTGGGTCGGGGAGATAAGCAGTCTTATGCAGTTCTCGTTGCCAATCCTAAGACGGATTCTGGGAAAGACCGCATGCGCATCATGACAGAAACCACTAATGGATTTGTCCTTGCAGAGGAAGATTTGAAAATGCGTGGTTCAGGTGAGATTTTTGGAACCAGACAGTCAGGTCTTCCAGAGTTCCAAGTGGCTGATATTATCGAAGATTTTCCGATTTTAGAAGAAGCCAGAAAGGTTGCTACTTACATTAGTTCGATAGAAGCTTGGCAAGAGGATCCAGAATGGCGCATGATTGCCCTTCATTTGGAAAAGAAAGAACATCTAGATTAAGCTTTCTCTAAGGAAATCTTAAGCTAGCTTTTAGGTTAGCCCCTTATACTAGAGTCATCAAAAAGAAACGAGGACTCTCACATGACCGTAACGATTAAAGTAAATTACCAAACCACTTTCCAAAAGAAAGAAGCAACAAAATAATATAAATATAAGGAAGAAAGAGCGAAATGCTCTTTTTTATTTTTGAAACTACTTTCAGTCCATTATCCTAAAAGTAAAGAATCTAAAATCTCTTTCTATTTGCCCTTCTTTCTTGCATTGCCTTTCTAGATATGCTAGAGTGGTGATAGCGATTACAAAACAAGGAGCATATTATGAAAAATCCAGCTTTGTTAGAAGAAATCAAGACTTATAGAGGACGGGATGAGGTTCCAGAGGACTTTGATGCTTTCTGGGATGGGGAAGTGAAAAAAGTTTCAACTCTTCCAGCTTATCAGTTGGAGGAAAGAGATTTCCACATTCCTCAAGTCAAGTGCTATGAGTTAACATTTGAAGGAAGCAAGGAAGGTAAGGTCTATGCGCGCGTCGTTCTTCCAAAGAGTGAGGAGAAGGTTCCGATAATCTTCCATTTCCATGGTTATATGGGACGTGGCTGGGACTGGGCTGACATGCTGGCCTATACTGTGGCTGGTTACGGTGTTGTTTCCATGGATGTGCGGGGGCAGTCAGGTTATTCACAGGACGGTTTGCGTTCTCCTTTAGGAAATACGGTTAAGGGACATATTATCCGTGGTGCTGTGGAAGGTCGGGAGCATCTCTTTTATAAGGATGTTTATTTGGACATTTACCAGTTGGTTGACATTATTGCTAGTCTGCCTGAGGTGGATGAGAAGTGTCTTTCTAGCTATGGTGCCTCACAAGGAGGGGCTCTAGCCTTGGTTGCGGCAGCGCTCAATCCTCGGATTCAGAAAACAGTAGCCATCTATCCTTTCTTGTCAGACTTCAGACGAGTGCTTGAGATTGGTAATACAAGTGAAGCCTATGACGAACTTTTCCGTTATTTCAAGTTTCACGACCCCTTCCACGAAACTGAAGAGGAAATCATGGCGACCCTTGCCTATATCGATGTGAAAAATCTTGCCCATCGTATCAAGGGTGAGGTTAAGATGATTACGGGCTTGGACGATGATGTTTGCTATCCTATTACCCAGTTTGCGATTTACAACCGTCTGACCTGTGACAAGTCCTATCGTATCATGCCAGAGTATGCTCACGAAGCCATGAATGTATTTGTCAATGATCAAGTTTACAACTGGCTCTGTGGTAGTGAGATTTCTTTTAAGTATATAAAGTGATGAATGAGAGAGCCAGTAGCTCTCTTTTTTGTTATATATGTTGAAAGTACTTTTAAGAATATTAAAATATTAAAATATTTCTGAAAGTAAAATCTATTCTATGACAAGCTTGAGATAAACCTATGACTTTATTGTATAATAAAGAAAAAGTCTCTAGGAAAGGAGTGAAAGAGCTACTGTTTGGATTACAGCTAGCTAAATTTTGAAAGAGAGAAGGAGAGGAACTCTCGTTTATTAATTACTTTCTTGTGTTTTCCTATGGTCGGGAGTAAAAATTTTAAAACAAAAAGAAAGCGCTTTATTTTTTGGTGATATTGAAAGGTAGAAAGATGAATCAGAAGAATTATGACAGAAAACAAAGATATGGTATTCGTAAATTTGCAGTGGGTGTAGCCTCTGTAACCATTGGTGCTGTGGTGTTTGGAGTAAACCCTGTATTGGCAAATGAACAAGGAAACTCAACTGTAACTGCAGCTGAAAATAATAATCAAGGTTTATCAGAATTACCAAAAGAAGCTTCTTCAGGAAGTCTTGCTCATTTAGATAGTGAATTAGCTGGAAAATTGGCAACAGCAAAAGACAATGGTGTGGAAGTTGATCAGGATAAGTTGAAGAAAAATGAGACTGCTGAAGCAGAGACAACCACTCCAACAAATACCCCTGCAGCTGAAAACACACCAGCTCCTGCTGATAAACCAGAAACAGATTCTACAACTACAGAAGCCAGTAACAAGGACCAAGATAAAGAAGAAGAGGGAGTTATTCCTCGAGATTATTATGCTAGAAACATCGAAAATGCAACTCCAGTAGTGGAAAAAGAAGATGTTGAAACAAATTCGAAAAATGGTCAGCGTGTAGACTTAGCCAGTGAATTAGATACATTGAAGAAGCTTCAAAATGCGACTATTCATATGGAATTTAAGCCAGATGCAAAAGCTCCAGATTTTTATAATCTATTCTCAGTGTCTAGTGATAAGAAAAAAGATGAGTACTTCACAATGGCTGTTCTCAATAATACAGCCTTAATTGAGGGACGTGATGCAAATGGAGCACAATTTTATGATAAATATACGGATGCTCCATTACAAGTACGTCCTGGCCAGTGGAATTCAGTAACTTTCACAGTTGAAAAACCGACAGCAGAATTACCTCATGGTCGAGTGCGCCTCTACGTGAACGGGGTATTATCTCGAACAAGTCTGAAATCTGGTCATTTCATCAAAGATATGCCAGATGTAACACATGCTCAAATCGGAGCCACCAAGCGTGCTAGTAATACTGTTTGGGGATCCAATCTACAAGTTCGGAACCTGACTGTCTATGATCGTGCTTTAACACCAGATGAAGTTCAAACACGGAGTCAACTGTTTGAAAGAGGTGATTTGGAAAAGAAACTTCCTGAAGGTGCGCAAATATCAGAGAAAGAAGATGTTTTTGAAGGCGGAATGCATAACCAACCAAATAAAGATGGGATCAAGAGTTATCGTATTCCTGCACTTCTTAAGACAGATAAAGGTACTCTGATTGCTGGTGCAGATGAGCGTCGTCTTCATTCAAGTGACTGGGGCGATATCGGCATGGTCGTCAGACGAAGTGAAGATAAGGGTAAAACATGGAGCAATCGAGTAACTATTACAAATTTACGAGACAATCCAAAAGCTTCTGATCCATCAATCGGTTCACCAGTGAACATCGATATGGTTTTGGTTCAAGATCCTGAAACAAAACGAATTTTTTCTATCTATGATATGTTCCCAGAAGGGAAAGGAATCTTTGGGATGGCTGATCAAAGAGAAGAAGCCTATAAACAAATCGATGGCAAAACTTATCAAATTCTCTATAAAGAAGGCGAAGACGGCTCCTATACAATACGTGAAAATGGCACAGTTTATACCCCAGATGGGAAACCAACAGATTATCGTGTTGTAGTAGATCCGGTGAAACCATCTTATAGTGATAAGGGTGATTTATATCAAGGGGATCGACTATTAGGAAATATTTATTTCACAAGTAATAAAACGTCTCCATTTAGAGTTGCCAAGGATTCTTATCTATGGATGTCTTACAGTGATGATGATGGTAAGACCTGGTCAGCACCTCAAGATATTACTCCAATGGTCAAAGCTGATTGGATGAAATTCTTGGGTGTGGGTCCTGGAGTGGGGATAACCCTTCGTACCGGTCCAAATAAAGGTCGAATCGTCGTTCCTGTCTATACGACTAACCGTACCAACCACCTCAATGGTTCTCAATCATCTCGAATTATCTACTCAGATGACCATGGAAAGACTTGGCATATGGGAGGTGGTGTCAACGACAATCGTACGCTTTATGATGGTACAGTTGTTGATTCAAGCACTATGAACAATTATTATGCTCAAAATACGGAATCTTCTGTTGTTCAGTTAAACAATGGGGACCTCAAACTATTTATGCGTGGTTTGACAGGTGATCTACAGGTTGCGACAAGTCATGATGGTGGTCTAACTTGGGACAATAACGTTGATCGCTATGATGTGCCAGATGTTTATGTTCAAATGGCCGCGACTCATACGGTTCAAAATGGTAAAGAGTATATTCTCTTGGCGAATGCGAACGGTCCAGGTCGTAAAAATGGTTATATTCGAGTGGCTCGTGTTGAAGAAGATGGCCAGTTAACTTGGTTGCACCATCATTTGATTCAGGAAGGTGAATATGCATATAACTCTCTTCAACAAATTGGACCGGATGAATTTGGACTTTTATATGAGCACCATGCTCTAGGGGGGGTTCCATATACACTTTCCTTCAAGAAATTCAACTGGGATTTCTTGACCAAGGAAAGAATTTCTCCTAAAGAAGCAAAAGTAAAATATGCTATTCAAAAATGGCCAGGTATTATTGCGATGGAGTTTGATTCGGAAGTATTGGTAAATAAGGCTCCGACCCTTCAGTTGGCAAATGGTAAAACGGCAACCTTCATGACCCAGTATGATACAAAAACTCTCCTATTCACAGTGAATCCAGAGGATATGGGTCAAAGGATTACAGGTCTGGCAGACGGTGCAATTGAAAGTATGCACAATTTACCAGTCTCTTTAGCTGGATCTAAATTAAGCGATGGTATAAATGGAAGTGAAGCTGCGATAAATGAAGTTCCAGAATTTACAGGTGGAGTTAATGGCGTTGAGGCTGCAGTAACTGAAGAAGCTCCTGAATATACAGGTCCATTGGCAACAGTGGGAGAAGAACC
>NZ_JAODJG010000035.1:0-79475 GCF_028156745.1 Streptococcus gwangjuensis | reverse complement strand
GAATTTACAGGTGGAGTTAATGGCGTTGAGGCTGCAGTAACTGAAGAAGCTCCTGAATATACAGGTCCATTGGCAACAGTGGGAGAAGAACCAGCGCCAACAGTAGAAAAACCGGAGTTTACAGGTGGAGTGAATGGAGTAGAAGCTCTTGTAACAGAAATTCCTGAATATACAGGTCCCTTAGCAACAGTGGGAGAAGAGCCAGCACCAACAGTAGAAAAACCGGAATTCAAAGGGGGCGTAAATTCAGTTCTAGCAGCTTCAAATGAGGTTCCGGAATATAGAGGTGGTGCTAACTTTGTCTTGGCAGCTTCAAATGCTCTTCCTGAGTATAAAGGAGGTGTCAATGGAGCTGAGGCAGCAATCCATGAAGTGCCAGAGTACAAGGGAGAAACCAAACCAGTCTTAGCAGCTGCAAACGAACGTCCAGCTAAGAAGTTATCTCTTGGACAAGGTGCTACTTATCAAGCACCAGCGGCTAAACAAAATGAGCTTCCAAATACTGGAAGCAAAGAAAACACAACCCTTATTTCTATAGGATTAGTGGCAGGTCTCTTATCTGTTTTGACATTTGGGAAGAAACGAAAAGAAGACTAGGTCTTGAATAAAATGAATTTTGCTCATCGTTAATGATAAAAGAGATGGCCCATTTGAAAGATGGCTATCTCTTTTTATCATTTTAGATACTGAGCGAATTGAAAATAAGACAGTGCTGAAACTACTTTCAGAAACTGCTGTTCTATAAAATACTTTTGAAACTGAAATCTATTCTACCACAAAGTATTGAAAGCGCTTTAAAAATAATATATAATGAACCCATAAGAACAAAGAAAAGGAGGAAAGAGGATGCCACAGATTACTAAAGAAGCCTTGATTGCACAAATCAAAGATGGAATCATCGTTTCTTGTCAGGCCCTTCCTCACGAACCGCTCTATACAGAAGCGGGAGGAGTCATTCCCTTGCTGGTCAAAGCGGCTGAGCAAGGTGGAGCAGTCGGTATCCGAGCAAACAGTGTTCGTGATATCAAGGAAATCAAGGAGGTCACAAAACTTCCAATCATTGGGATAATTAAACGAGATTATCCACCACAAGAACCCTTCATCACTGCTACTATGAAAGAGGTTGATGAATTGGCAGAACTTAATATAGAGGTAATTGCTCTGGATTGTACCAAGCGTGAACGCTATGATGGTTTAGAGATTCAAGACTTCATTCGTCAGGTTAAGGAGAAATATCCTAACCAGCTCTTGATGGCTGATACAAGTACTTTCGAAGAAGGATTGGCAGCTGTTGAAGCAGGAATTGACTTTGTCGGAACAACTTTATCAGGATACACATCTTACAGTCCAAAAGTGGATGGTCCCGATTTTGAATTAATTAAAAAACTCTGTGATGCCGGTGTAGATGTCATTGCAGAAGGGAAAATTCATACACCAGAACAAGCCAAACAAATCCTTGGATATGGAGTGCGAGGCATCGTTGTTGGTGGCGCTATTACTAGACCAAAAGAGATTACAGAACGCTTCGTTGCTGGTCTTAAATAACACAATCTCAAAAAAGAGGAGAGTGGTGGATGCGTCGGATAAAATGAAAACGTATACAAGTTCAATCTTACTCATTATCCAATATGGATACGCTTATCAATTAGGAGAATACAAATGAAATTTAGAAAACTAGCTTGTACAGTACTTGCGGGTGCTGCGGTTCTTGGCCTTGCTGCATGTGGTAATTCTGGCGGAAGTAAAGATGCTGGGAAATCTGGTAGCGATAGCGGAAAAACAGAAATCACTTGGTGGGCATTCCCAGTCTTCACTCAAGAAAAAACTGGTGACGGTGTTGGAACATATGAAAAATCAATCATCGAAGCGTTTGAAAAAGCAAATCCAGATGTAAAAGTGAAATTGGAAACCATCGACTTCAAGTCAGGTCCTGAAAAAATCACAACAGCTATTGAAGCAGGAACAGCTCCAGATGTACTGTTTGACGCACCAGGACGTATCATCCAATACGGTAAAAATGGTAAATTGGCTGAGTTGAACGACCTCTTCACAGACGAATTCGTCAAAGATGTTAACAACGAAAATATCGTACAAGCAAGTAAAGCTGGAGACAAAGCTTACATGTATCCAATTAGTTCAGCTCCATTCTACATGGCTATGAACAAGAAAATGTTGGAAGAAGCTGGAGTTGCAAACCTTGTAAAAGAAGGTTGGACTACTGATGATTTTGAAAAAGTTTTGAAAGCACTTAAAGATAAAGGCTACACACCAGGTTCATTGTTCAGTTCTGGTCAAGGGGGAGACCAAGGAACACGTGCCTTCATTGCAAACCTTTATGGCGGTTCTGTAACAGACAAAGACGTAACTAAATATACAACTGATGATCCTAAATTCGTCAAAGGTCTTGAAAAAGCAGCTGGCTGGATCAAAGATGGTTTGTTGAACAATGGTTCACAATTTGACGGTGGAGCAGATATCCAAAACTTTGCCAACGGTCAAACATCTTACACAATCCTTTGGGCACCATCTCAAAACGGTATCCAAGCTAAACTCTTGGAAGCAAGTAAAGTAGAAGTGGTAGAAGTACCATTCCCATCAGATTCAGGTAAACCAGCTCTTGAATACCTTGTAAACGGATTTGCAGTATTCAACAACAAAGACGACAAGAAAGTTGCAGCATCTAAGAAATTCGTTCAATTCATTGCAGATGACAAAGAATGGGGTCCAAAAGACGTTGTTCGTACAGGTGCCTTCCCAGTTCGTACTTCATTTGGCAAACTTTATGAAGACAAACGTATGGAAACAATCAGTGGTTGGACTAAATACTACTCACCATACTACAACACTATCAATGGTTTTGCTGAAATGAGAACACTTTGGTTCCCAATGTTGCAATCTGTATCAAATGGTGACGAAAAACCAGCGGATGCTTTGAAAGCCTTCACTGAAAAAGCTAACGAAACAATTAAAAAAGCTACAAAACAATAAGCACTAAATCAGATTGACTCCTCCCTTTTCCCTGTGCAACGTCTATGTAAGAAAAGGGAGGATTTTGTTTGAAATGTAAGGAACTGTCACGAAATTAAAATGAAGTTCTTACATAAGCGAATCTTAAAAAATTTCATTTTGATTTTAAAACAGTTTAAGAAAATCCAAAATATTCTATTTGTGAAAGAGAGGTGCCGACTGTGAAAGTCAATAAAATTCGTATGCGGGAAACAGTGATTTCCTACGCTTTCCTAGCACCAGTATTATTCTTCTTTGTCATCTTTGTATTGGCTCCTATGATTATGGGATTCATTACAAGTTTCTTTAACTACTCAATGACTAAATTTGAGTTTGTAGGTTTGGACAACTACGTTCGCATGTTTAAAGACCCTGTCTTTATGAAGTCTTTGATCAATACCGTGATTTTGGTTATTGGATCTGTACCAGTTGTTGTTCTATTCTCACTCTTTGTAGCATCTCAGACCTATCATCAAAATGCCATTGCCAGATCCTTCTACCGTTTCGTCTTCTTCCTTCCTGTTGTAACAGGTAGTGTTGCCGTAACAGTTGTTTGGAAATGGATCTATGACCCACTATCAGGGATTCTAAACTTTGTCCTTAAGTCAAGCCACATCATCAGCCAAAACATTTCTTGGTTGGGAGATAAAAACTGGGCTTTGATGGCGATTATGATTATCCTTTTGACTACATCTGTTGGTCAGCCGATTATCCTTTATATCGCTGCAATGGGAAATATTGACAATTCATTGGTAGAAGCAGCACGGGTTGACGGTGCGACTGAATTGCAAGTTTTCTGGAAGATTAAATGGCCTAGCCTCCTTCCAACAACTCTTTACATCGCAATCATTACAACAATCAACTCATTCCAGTGTTTCGCCTTGATTCAGCTTTTGACTTCAGGTGGTCCAAACTACTCAACAAGTACACTTATGTACTATCTTTACGAAAAAGCCTTCCAATTGACAGAATACGGTTATGCAAATACTATCGGCGTCTTCTTGGCAGTGATGATCGCTATCGTAAGCTTTGTTCAATTTAAAGTACTTGGAAACGACGTAGAATACTAAAGAAAGGAGACAGCTATGCAATCTACACAAAAGAAACCATTAACAGCTTTCACTGTTATTTCAACTATTATCTTGCTCTTGTTGACCGTGCTGTTCATCTTTCCATTCTACTGGATTTTGACAGGTGCTTTCAAATCACAGCCTGATACCATTATGATTCCGCCACAATGGTTCCCTAAAATGCCAACCATGGAGAACTTCCAACAACTCATGGTGCAAAACCCTGCTATGCAGTGGATGTGGAACTCTGTGTTTATCTCATTGGTAACCATGTTCTTAGTTTGTGCGACCTCTTCTTTAGCAGGTTATGTATTGGCTAAAAAACGTTTCTATGGGCAACGCATTCTATTTGCAATCTTCATTGCAGCCATGGCACTTCCAAAACAAGTTGTCCTTGTACCGTTGGTACGTATCGTCAACTTCATGGGAATCCATGATACTCTTTGGGCAGTTATCCTGCCTTTGATTGGATGGCCATTCGGGGTTTTCCTCATGAAACAATTTAGTGAAAATATCCCAACAGAGTTGCTTGAATCAGCTAAAATCGACGGTTGTGGTGAGATTCGTACTTTCTGGAGCGTAGCCTTCCCAATTGTGAAACCAGGATTTGCAGCCCTTGCAATCTTTACCTTCATCAACACTTGGAACGACTACTTCATGCAGTTGGTTATGTTGACTTCACGTAACAACTTGACCATCTCACTCGGTGTTGCGACTATGCAGGCTGAAATGGCAACCAACTATGGTTTGATTATGGCGGGTGCCGCTCTTGCAGCAGTTCCAATCGTAACAGTCTTCTTAGTCTTCCAAAAATCCTTCACTCAAGGTATTACTATGGGAGCTGTCAAAGGTTAATACTCTGCGAAAATTGAATTCAAACTACGTCAGCGTCACCTTGCCATACTTAAGTATTGCCTGCGGTTAGCTTCCTAGTTTGTTCTTCAATTTTCATTGAGTATAAGAGAATACAGAGTTATAAGTGTCTACAAAATGTTGGGTATTTGCTTACCTTAGATATTTTGTTAGACACTTATCAACTTAAGAATGATTTTAGTTAACTATCAGAAACGAAGGAAAGAGTATGATTTTTGACGATTTGAAAAACATCACCTTTTACAAAGGGATTCATCCCAATCTAGACAAGGCTATCGACTATCTCTACCAGCATCGTAAAGATTCATTTGAATTAGGTAAGTATGAGATTGACGGGGACAAGGTCTTTCTAGTTGTTCAGGAAAATGTCCTCAATCAAGCTGAAAATGATCAATTTGAGCATCATAAAAACTATGCAGATTTGCATTTGCTGGTAGATGGGCATGAATATTCGAGCTACGGTTCACGTATCAAAGATGAAGCAGTAGCATTCGACGAAGCGAGTGACATTGGCTTTGTTCATTGTCATGAACATTACCCACTCTTGTTGGGTTATCACAATTTTGCGATTTTCTTCCCAGGAGAACCTCACCAGCCAAATGGCTATGCAGGTATGGAAGAGAAGGTTCGCAAATATCTCTTTAAAATTTTGATTGACTAAAAAATCAGGAGGAGCAAACATGGCACAAAAAGGAGTAAGCCTTATCAAGGCAGCATTTGATACAGATAACTTTCTCATGCGTTTTAGTGAGAAGGTCTTGGATATCGTGACAGCCAATCTTCTTTTTGTCGTCTCTTGTTTGCCCATCGTGACGATTGGAGTGGCTAAAATTAGTCTCTACGAGACTATGTTTGAGATTAAGAAGAGTAGACGCGTGCCTGTCTTTAAAATCTATCTAAGAGCTTTCAAGCAAAATCTGAAACTAGGTCTTAAGTTAGGTCTGCTTGAGTTGGGTATCGTCTCATTAAGTCTTCTAGACCTCTATCTCTTTTGGGGTCAGACAGCTATGCCTTTCCAAATGGTGAAAGCTATCTGTCTAGGTGTTCTTATCTTCCTCACTATCGTGATGTTGGCTAGCTATCCCATAGCTGCACGCTATGATTTAACTTGGAAAGAAGTACTACAAAAAGGACTTATCTTGGCAAGTTTTAACTTTCCTTGGTTCTTCCTTATGTTAGCCATTCTCTTTCTCATTGCGATGGTTCTTTATCTGTCCGCCTTCAGTTTACTTTTAGGTGGCTCAGCCTTCCTGCTTTTTGGGTTTGGACTCTTGGTCTTTATCCAGACTGGATTGATGGAGAAAATTTTCGCAAAATATCAATAGTTTAGCTTGTTTCTGAAACTACTTTCGAGCCTTAAACGTTTCAAAATATATATCGAAACTAAAATCTAAGTGTACACCAGATATTGAAAGCGTTTTTTGCAAGGTGTATACTAAAAACGTAAAGAATAAATCCTGCTTTTAGCAGAAAAAAAGAAATCTTAGGAGAAAATCTATGTCAGATTTAAAAAAATACGAAGGTGTCATTCCAGCCTTCTACGCATGTTATGATGATCAAGGAGAAGTAAGTCCAGAGCGTACGCGTGCCTTGGTTCAATACTTCATTGATAAAGGTGTTCAAGGTCTTTATGTCAATGGTTCTTCTGGTGAATGTATCTACCAAAGTGTTGAAGACCGTAAGTTAATCTTGGAAGAAGTCATGGCAGTTGCTAAAGGTAAGTTGACTATTATTGCCCATGTTGCTTGCAATAATACCAAAGACAGTATGGAACTTGCTCGCCACGCAGAAAGCTTAGGAGTAGATGCTATTGCAACGATTCCGCCGATTTATTTCCGATTGCCAGAATACTCAGTTGCTAAATACTGGAATGACATTAGTGCTGCAGCACCAAACACAGACTACGTGATTTATAACATTCCTCAATTAGCTGGTGTTGCTTTGACGCCAAGTCTCTACACTGAAATGTTGAAGAATCCACGTGTTATCGGTGTTAAGAACTCTTCTATGCCAGTTCAAGATATCCAAACCTTTGTGAGCCTTGGTGGCGAAGACCATATCGTCTTCAACGGTCCAGATGAACAGTTCTTAGGTGGTCGTCTCATGGGAGCTAAAGCTGGTATCGGTGGTACATATGGTGCGATGCCAGAACTCTTCTTGAAACTCAACCAATTGATTGCTGATAAAGACTTAGAAACAGCGCGTGAATTACAATACGCTATCAACGCTATCATTGGTAAACTCACTTCTGCACATGGAAATATGTATGGTGTGATTAAGGAAGTCTTGAAGATCAATGAAGGTTTGAATATTGGTTCTGTTCGTTCACCATTGACACCAGTGACTGAAGAAGATCGTCCAGTTGTAGAAGCAGCTGCAGCCTTGATTCGTGAAACCAAGGAGCGCTTCCTCTAATCCATAAGGAGGTATTTATGACACACTACGTTGCAATTGATATCGGTGGAACCAACATCAAATATGGTTTGATCGACCAAGAAGGCCAACTTGTTGAATCGCATGAAATGCCAACAGAGGCGCATAAGGGTGGACCTCATATCTTACAAAAGACCAAAGATATCGTAGCCAGCTATTTAGAACAAGGCCCAGTAGCAGGTGTTGCTATTTCTTCTGCAGGAATGGTGGATCCTGACAAGGGTGAGATTTTCTATGCTGGACCTCAGATTCCAAATTATGCAGGCACCCAGTTCAAAAAGGAAATCGAGACTAGCTTTAACGTTCCTTGTGAGATTGAAAATGACGTCAACTGTGCAGGTCTGGCTGAAGCGGTATCTGGTTCAGGCAAGGGAGCGAGTGTGACCCTTTGCTTGACTATTGGAACAGGTATCGGTGGTTGTTTGATTATGGATGGGAAAGTCTTCCATGGATTTAGCAATTCGGCCTGTGAAGTTGGTTATATGCATATGCAGGATGGAGCGTTCCAAGATTTGGCTTCTACAACAGCCTTGGTGGAGTATGTAGCAGCAGGTCATGGAGATCCAGTTGATCAGTGGAATGGTCGTCGGATTTTTAAGGAAGCTACTGAAGGCAACAAGATTTGTATGGCTGGTATTGACCGTATGGTAGATTACCTTGGGAAAGGTCTGGCAAATATTTGCTATGTGGCCAATCCAGAAGTGGTCATTCTCGGTGGCGGTATCATGGGACAAGAGGCTATCCTCAAACCCAAGATCCGTAAAGCCTTGAAAGAGGCCTTGGTACCAAGTCTGGCTGATAAGACGAGATTAGAATTTGCCCATCACCAAAATACAGCAGGTATGTTGGGAGCTTATTATCACTTTAAAATAAAACAATCCTAGTTTGGTTTAACCAAACTAGGATTTTCTTACACGTTTTTGTCTACGATAGCCATTGAGTTTTTTATTTTCCCAGTAGCTATTAAAGATTTTCTCCTTGCTTTCACGATTGATTTCCAAAAAGTAGGCATAAATCAAATCGATAAAGAAGAGCATAGGGAGTTGAGCGGATATACGTTGGATGTAGGATGACTGGCTGTGTGTGGCTACAAGAACAGTCTCTGTATAGGCCTGACTATCTTTATTGGGAACACTTGTAAAAAGTACAGTCTGTGCCCCCATCTCTTTCGCGTCTAATAGACTATCTAAAATAGAAGGAGTTGAGCCAGAAAGTGAGAAACCGAGTACGAGACAATTCTCATCCATAATACTGGTTGTCCAAGCAAAACCATCTTGGTCAGTCAAGGCCTCGCAGACCACACCTAGACGCATAAAGCGTAATTTCATTTCACGAGCTACGAGGCCAGAACTCCCTGTTCCGAAGAAGTAAACACGATCAGCATCTTCGATTAACTGGGCGATTCGTTCCAGTTGTTCTTCGTCAATCAAGTCCTGTGTTTGTTCCCGCATATTACTATAGCTTCTAAGAACTCGGTTGGTTAAAGGACTATGTTTGTGAGAATGAGTGTTCTGTTTCTTTGCTTGGTGCAGGTATTGGAAAATAAATTCTCGATAGCCTGTAAAACCACATTTTTTAGAAAAGCGGGTCAGAGCAGCTTGAGAGATATGTAATTTTTGAGTGACCTGCTGAGAAGATAAATCATCTGCAATGGTTTCAGCTTGCAAAAAATAGCGAGCGATTTCTTGCTCTAGGTCTGTCATTTCTTCGAAGTGAGAATCAATGAGGGTTGCTATATCTGGTTTGTCCATAGGGAAGGCTCCTTTAAATGAGTCATATTGGAAAAAGACTGAGTCATCGAACTTTTACATTTATTATATCATATAATGTAGGGATGGATAAATAAAATCGTATTTTCCTGTAAAATGGGAAAAGCTCCCTTCTTTTCCAAAATTTCTTCTTAAATTATGGTACAATGAAGAGTAAGATTTTAAATAGAAATGAGACTGATTTGTATGAGGAAATTTAACAGCCATTCGATTCCGATTCGGCTTAATTTATTGTTTTCAATCATCATTTTACTCTTTATGACCATTATTGGTCGCCTGCTTTATATGCAGGTTTTGAACAAGGGTTTTTATGAGACAAAACTAGCATCGGCTAGTAAAACAAAGGTGACTACTAGTTCAGCTCGGGGTGAAATTTATGATGCCAGTGGCAAGCCCTTAGTTGAAAATACTGTGAAACAAGTTGTTTCATTTACTCGAAACAACAAAATGACGGCTGCAGATTCAAAAGAAACAGCCAAGAAGCTGTTAGCCTATGTAGGAGTTACTTCTCCAACATTGACTGACCGACAGTTGGCGGACTATTATCTAGCAGATCAAGATGTCTATAAGAAAGTAGTGGAAAGCTTACCACCTGAGAAACGTCTTGATTCAGATGGCAATCGTCTATCCGAATCAGAACTCTATAACAATGCGGTCGATAGTGTCCAAACGAGTCAATTAAACTATACAGAGGATGATAAGAAAGAAATCTATCTTTTTAGCCAGTTAAATGCTGTTGGAAACTTTGCGACAGGAACCATTGCGACAGATCCTCTAAATGATTCTCAGGTGGCTGTTATTGCCTCTATTTCAAAGGAGATGCCTGGCATTAGTATTTCTACTTCTTGGGATCGAAAGATTTTGGAAACTTCCCTTTCTTCTATAGTAGGGAGTGTATCCAGTGAAAAAGCCGGTCTCCCAGCGGAAGAAGCAGAAGCCTATCTTAAAAAGGGCTATTCTCTAAATGACCGTGTTGGAACCTCCTATTTGGAAAAGCAATATGAAGAGACCTTACAAGGAAAACGCTCGGTAAAAGAAATCCATCTGGATAAATATGGCAATATGGAAAGCGTGGACACAATTGAGGAAGGTAGTAAGGGAAACAATATCAAACTGACCATTGATTTGGCCTTCCAAGATAGCGTGGATGCTTTGCTGAAAAGTTATTTCAATTCCGAGCTAGGAAATGGTGGAGCCAAGTATTCTGAGGGTGTGTATGCAGTCGCCCTTAACCCCAAAACAGGTGCTGTTTTGTCTATGTCAGGACTCAAACATGACCTGAAAACGGGAGAGTTGACTCCTGATTCCTTGGGAACGGTAACCAATGTCTTTATCCCAGGTTCGGTTGTTAAGGCCGCTACCATCAGCTCAGGTTGGGAAAATGGTGTTTTATCAGGAAACCAAACCTTAACAGATCAGCCTATTGTTTTCCAAGGTTCAGCTCCAATTTATTCTTGGTATAAATTGGCATATGGATCTTTTCCTATTACAGCTGTGGAAGCCTTGGAGTATTCATCCAATGCTTACATGGTTCAAACCGCTCTTGGAATCATGGGCCAGACCTATCAACCAAATATGTTTGTTGGAACCAGCAATTTGGAAACAGCTATGGGAAAACTTCGTGCGACCTTTGGCGAATATGGCTTGGGGGCTGCGACCGGAATTGACCTACCAGATGAATCTACTGGATTTGTTCCCAAAGAGTATAGCTTTGCTAATTACATCACCAATGCCTTTGGGCAGTTTGATAACTATACGCCCATGCAGTTGGCTCAGTATGTAGCAACTATTGCAAATGATGGTGTCCGTATGGCTCCCCGTATTGTTGAGGGAATTTATGGCAATAATGATAAAGGAGGATTGGGCGACCTGATTCAACAACTGCAACCGTCAGAGATGAATAAGGTCAATATATCCGCCTCCGATATGAGTATTTTGCAACAAGGTTTTTATCAGGTTGCCCATGGGACTAGTGGATTGACAACTGGCCGTGCCTTTTCAAATGGTGCAGCTGTATCTATTAGCGGAAAAACGGGTACAGCCGAAAGTTATGTGGCAGATGGTCAGCAAGCAACCAATACCAATGCCGTGGCCTATGCCCCATCAGATAATCCTCAAATCGCTGTTGCAGTAGTCTTCCCTCATAACACCAATCTTACAAATGGTGTCGGACCTTCCATTGCGCGCGACATTATCAACCTCTATAACCAACATCATCCAATGAATTAGAAAGGAACTTATGCTTTATCCAACGCCTATAGCTAAACTAATTGACAGTTATTCCAAGTTGCCGGGTATCGGGATTAAGACGGCTACACGTCTGGCCTTTTATACGATTGGAATGTCTGATGACGATGTCAATGAATTTGCCAAAAACCTCCTTTCTGCTAAGAGAGAGCTGACCTATTGCTCCATCTGTGGTCGTTTGACTGATGACGATCCTTGCTCTATCTGTACCGATCCAAGTCGTGACCAGACAACCATTTTAGTTCTCGAGGATAGTCGCGATGTGGCAGCCATGGAGAACATTCAAGAATACCATGGACTCTATCATGTCTTGCATGGTCTTATTTCTCCCATGAATGGTATCAGTCCAGATGATATCAATCTCAAGAGCCTTATGACTCGTCTTATGGATAGTGAAGTTTCAGAAGTGATTGTGGCGACCAATGCTACAGCAGATGGTGAAGCGACTTCCATGTATCTTTCGCGTTTGCTCAAACCAGCTGGGATCAAGGTTACTCGCCTGGCACGAGGTCTCGCTGTGGGGGCAGATATCGAGTATGCGGACGAAGTCACACTCTTACGAGCTATTGAAAATCGGACAGAGTTGTAAGCAGAGACAAATTAACAAATTCAATTTATTTAAAATATCAAGGAGACCGACATTTGTTTTATCGGTCTCTTTTTAGATTTCTTGAAGACGAGTATCAGGTTCAAGTTTCAAAAAAGAAGCAAATATGATATACTAAAGAACGAGTATTCTATTAGAATTGGAACAAATAATATGAAACAAACGATTATTCTTTTATACGGTGGACGTAGTGCAGAGCGTGAAGTCTCTGTTCTTTCAGCTGAGAGTGTGATGCGTGCGGTCAACTACGACCGTTTCACAGTCAAGACTTTCTTCATCAGCCAGTCAGGTGACTTTATTAAAACGCAAGAATTTAGCCAGACTCCAGGTCAAGAGGATCGTCTTATGACCAATGAAACCATTGATTGGGATAAGAAAGTTGCACCAAGTGCTATATACGAAGAGGGAGCAGTGGTCTTTCCAGTCCTTCACGGTCCGATGGGAGAAGATGGCTCAGTTCAAGGATTCTTGGAAGTTTTGAAAATGCCTTATGTTGGTTGTAACATATTGTCATCTAGTCTTGCCATGGATAAAATCACGACTAAACGTGTGTTAGAATCTGTCGGGATTGCCCAAGTTCCTTATGTGGCCATTGTCGAAGGTGATGATCTGACTGCTAAAATTGCTGAAGTGGAAGAAAAATTGACTTATCCAGTCTTCACAAAACCATCAAACATGGGTTCAAGTGTCGGTATTTCTAAGTCTGAAAATCAAGACGAACTCCGTCAAGCCTTGAAACTTGCCTTCCAATATGATAGCCGTGTCTTGGTAGAACAAGGAGTGAATGCCCGTGAAATCGAGGTTGGGCTACTGGGTAACTACGATGTCAAAAGCACCCTTCCAGGAGAAGTAGTCAAGGATGTTGCCTTCTATGACTACGATGCCAAGTATATTGATAACAAGATTACTATGGATATTCCAGCTAAAATCAGTGATGATGTGGTAGCTGTCATGCGTCAAAATGCAGAAACAGCCTTCCGTGCCATTGGTGGCCTCGGACTATCACGTTGCGATTTCTTCTATACAGATAAGGGAGAGATTTTCCTAAACGAGCTTAATACAATGCCAGGTTTCACCCAGTGGTCAATGTATCCACTACTTTGGGATAATATGGGAATCAGCTACCCAGAACTAATCGAGCATTTGGTTGACCTTGCTAAGGAAAGTTTTGACAAGCGCGAAGCGCATTTGCTATAAAATGAAAGAGGGGGTAGAAGCCAGAACCATCACTGCAGAGTGATTAGAGTTCTCGGACTTCAACCCTTTTTAAAGGAGTAGAAATGAAATTAACAATCCATGAAGTGGCTCAAGTTGTAGGAGCTAAAAATGATATCAGCATCTTTGAGGACACCCAGTTAGAAAAAGCTGAGTTTGACAGTCGTTTGATTGCGACAGGAGATTTATTTGTTCCCCTCAAAGGTGCGCGTGACGGTCATGACTTTATCGAAACAGCTTTTGAAAATGGCGCTGCTGTAACCCTGTCTGAGAAAGAGGTTGCAAACCATCCCTACATTTTAGTAGATGACGTATTGACTGCTTTTCAAACCTTAGCAGCCTACTATCTTGAAAAAACAGGAGTTGATGTCTTTGCTGTTACAGGTTCAAATGGCAAGACAACGACCAAAGATATGTTAGCGCACTTGCTATCAACAACCTACAAAACTTACAAAACACAAGGTAACTACAATAACGAGATTGGCCTTCCCTACACAGTTCTCCACATGCCTGAAGGAACAGAAAAGTTGGTCTTGGAGATGGGGCAGGATCACTTGGGAGATATTCATCTCTTGTCAGAATTGGCTCGTCCAAAAACAGCCATCGTGACCTTGGTTGGTGAGGCCCATTTAGCCTTTTTCAAAGACCGTTCTGAGATTGCTAAAGGAAAAATGCAAATTGCAGATGGTATGGCTTCAGGTTCTTTACTCTTAGCACCAGCAGATCCGATTGTAGAGGCCTACTTGCCTACTGATAAAAAGGTGATTCGTTTTGGCTCAGGAGCAGAGTTGGAAATTACAGACTTAGTTGAGCGCAAGGACAGTCTGACCTTTAAAGCTAATTTCTTGGAACAAGCTCTTGATTTGCCAGTGACTGGTAAGTATAATGCCACCAATGCTATGATTGCATCCTATGTTGCCCTGCAAGAAGGAGTTTCAGAGGAGCAAATCCGTTTGGGCTTCCAAAATCTTGAATTGACGCGTAACCGTACCGAGTGGAAGAAAGCAGCCAATGGAGCAGATATCCTATCAGATGTTTACAATGCCAATCCAACTGCTATGAAGTTGATTTTAGAGACTTTCTCTGCCATTCCAGCCAATGAAGGTGGCAAGAAAATTGCAGTGTTGGCGGATATGAAGGAACTTGGTGACCAGTCTGTTCAACTCCATAATCAGATGATTTTGAGCCTTTCTCCAGATGTGCTTGATACTGTTATTTTCTATGGAGAAGACATTGCCGAATTAGCCCAATTGGCCAGTCAAATGTTCCCAATCGGCCACGTTTTCTACTTCAAGAAAACAGAAGACCAAGACCAATTTGAAGACCTAGTCAAGCAAGTCAAAGAAAGCCTTGGAGCCCATGACCAAATCCTGCTCAAAGGTTCTAACTCTATGAATTTAGCCAAGTTGGTGGAAACTTTAGAAAATGAAGCCAAGTGATTTTGTCAAACATTTACGTATTTCTAAATCCATTTTTGACAAATAGCATGGTATAATAATATGCAGGAAAATTTTGAATCATGAGGAAGACTAGATGAATTTATGGGATATTTTCTTTACTACCCAAGCAACCGAGCCACCTAAATTTGACTTTTTTTGGTATATCAGTATATTTACACTCTTGGGTTTGACCTTTTATACAGCCTATCGTTATCGTGAAAAGAAGGTTTACCAACGATTTTTCCAAATCTTACAGGCAGTTCAGTTGATTCTACTTTATGGTTGGTATTGGGTCAATCATATGCCACTGTCAGAAAGTTTACCTTTTTACCATTGCCGTATGGCTATGTTTGTGGTGCTTTTGCTACCTGGTCAGTCTAAATATAGGCAGTATTTTGCACTATTAGGAACATTTGGGACATTAGCAGCCTTTGTTTATCCAGTGCCAGATGCCTATCCTTTCCCACATATTGCGATTTTATCCTTTATCTTTGGGCACTTAGCTCTCTTGGGGAACTCATTGGTTTATCTCTTGAGACAGTATGACGCTAGGATGCTAGATGTGAAGAGAATTTTTCTCATGACCTTTGCCCTAAATGCCTTAATTTTTGTGGTCAATTTAGTAACAGGTGGAGATTACGGATTCTTGACAAAACCACCATTGGTTGGAGACCATGGCTTAGTAGCTAATTATTTGATTGTTTCTATAGCCTTGTCTGCTGCAATAACTTTGACTAAGAAAATCTTGGAACTATTTTTAGAACAAGAAGCAGAAAAGATGATTGCAAAGAAAGCTTAGAAATGAGCTTTCTTTTTTCATAAATCTGATTTTTTATAACTTGTTTGGAAAATAAAAAAAGCTGATGAGCGAATGTGAAAAAATGGTAAGTAAATTTAGGAAAAACTAAGCACGATTGGATTTTTTGTGTTATAATATTCTGTGAATAGCTATGCCCTGTTTTAGCTATATTGAATAGAAGTTTGAAACTTGGAAGAGAGAGGATGCGATGTAATGGCTAGAGATGGTTTTTTTACAGGCTTAGATATCGGAACTAATTCGATTAAGGTATTGGTTGCCGAGCTTAGAGATGGTGAACTTAATGTAATTGGTGTAAGTAATGCCAAGAGTAAAGGTGTAAAGGATGGGATTATCGTTGATATTGAAGCAGCAGCAACTGCTATCAAGTCAGCTATTTCCCAAGCAGAAGAGAAAGCTGGCATTTCAATTAAATCTGTGAATGTTGGTTTGCCTGGAAATCTTTTGCAAGTAGAACCAACTCAAGGAATGATTCCAGTTACATCTGATACAAAAGAAATTACAGATCAAGATGTCGAAAATGTTGTCAAATCAGCCTTGACAAAGAGTATGACACCAGATCGTGAAGTCATTACTTTTATTCCTGAAGAATTTATCGTAGATGGTTTCCAAGGTATTCGTGACCCACGTGGCATGATGGGAGTTCGTCTTGAAATGCGTGGCTTACTTTACACTGGTCCACGTACTATTCTTCACAATTTACGCAAGACAGTTGAGCGCTCAGGTGTTCAAGTTGAAAATATTATTATTTCACCATTGGCTTTGGTTCGTTCAGTCTTGAACGAAGGAGAGCGTGAATTTGGAGCTACTGTGATTGATATGGGAGCAGGTCAAACAACTGTTGCTACAATCCGTAACCAAGAACTTCAGTTTACAAATATTCTTCAAGAAGGTGGAGATTATGTCACAAAAGATATCTCTAAAGTCTTGAAGACTTCACAAAAACTAGCTGAAGGATTGAAATTAAACTATGGTGAAGCCTACCCTTCACTTGCAAGTAATGAAACCTTCCAAGTTGAAGTGATTGGTGAAGTAGAGCCTGTTGAGGTTACAGAAAGCTACCTAGCAGAGATTATTTCAGCTCGCATTAAACACATTTTTGAACAAATCAAACAAGAGTTGGAAAGAAGACATTTGTTGGATCTTCCAGGTGGGATTGTTCTGATTGGTGGAAATGCTATTTTACCAGGTATTGTAGAACTTGCGCAGGAAGTATTTGGCGTTGGTGTCAAACTTTACGTTCCAAATCAAGTTGGAATCCGTAACCCTGCCTTTGCTCATGTGATTAGCTTATCTGAATTTGCTGGTCAATTGACTGAAGTACATTTGTTAGCACAACGAGCAGTCAAGGGTGAGGATACTTTGCGTCACCAACCAATTAATTTTGGTGGGATGATTCAACGTGTTACGCAGGTAGCACAACCTACCCCTATTCAACCAGTTCAAAATACTGAGGTAGAGCAATCAGCTTCTACGAATGTAGTTGCTCCGAAAGAAGATAAAGTATCTTCTCAAAATAAACCAAAAATCGCAGATCGCTTCCGTGGTTTAATTGGAAGTATGTTTGATGAATAAAAGAGGAAAAATAAACTATGACATTTTCATTTGATACAGCGGCTGCTCAAGGTGCAGTGATTAAAGTAATCGGTGTTGGTGGAGGTGGCGGTAACGCCATTAACCGCATGGTTGACGAAGGTGTTGCAGGCGTAGAATTTATCGCGGCAAACACAGATGTACAAGCTTTGAGTAGTACAAAAGCTGAGACTGTAATTCAGTTAGGCCCTAAATTGACCCGTGGTTTGGGTGCTGGCGGTCGACCTGAAGTTGGTCAAAAGGCTGCTGAAGAAAGCGAAGAAGCCTTGACTCAAGCTATTACTGGAGCAGATATGGTCTTCATTACTGCAGGTATGGGAGGTGGCTCAGGTACTGGTGCAGCTCCTGTTATTGCCCGCATTGCTAAAGATTTAGGTGCTCTTACAGTTGGTGTTGTGACACGTCCTTTCGGTTTTGAAGGAAGCAAACGTGGCCAATACGCTGTAGAAGGAATCAATCAGCTTCGCGAACATGTAGATACTCTATTGATTATTTCAAACAACAACTTGCTTGAAATTGTTGATAAGAAAACTCCACTTCTTGAAGCTCTTAGCGAAGCAGATAACGTACTTCGCCAAGGTGTTCAAGGAATTACGGACTTGATCACAAATCCTGGTTTGATTAACCTTGACTTTGCCGATGTGAAAACAGTTATGGCAAATAAAGGAAACGCTCTAATGGGTATCGGTATCGGTAGTGGTGAAGAACGTGTGGTAGAAGCGGCTCGTAAGGCAATCTACTCACCACTTCTTGAAACAACTATTGACGGTGCTGAGGATGTTATCGTCAACGTTACTGGTGGTCTTGACTTGACTTTGATTGAGGCAGAAGAAGCTTCAGAAATCGTCAACCAAGCAGCTGGCCAAGGTGTGAACATCTGGCTCGGAACATCAATCGATGAAAACATGAAAGATGAAATTCGTGTGACAGTCGTTGCAACTGGTGTTCGTCAAGATCGTGTTGAAAAAGTTGTGGGCCATGCACCAAGACAAGCTGTTCGTCATGAACAAGCAAGTCCTAGTCATGCACATAATCATAATCGTCAGTTTGATATGGCTGAAACTGCAGAAATTCCAAGTCCAGCACCTCGTCGTACAGAAACTTCTCAAACTTCAGCATTTGGTGATTGGGACTTGCGTCGTGAGACAATTGTTCGACCAACTGATTCAGTGGTATCACCAGTTGAACGTTTCGAAGCGCCAACTTTACACGATGAGGATGAATTAGACACTCCTCCATTTTTCAAAAATCGTTAAGTAAATGAATTTGAAAGAAAATACAGAACGTGTTTTTCAACAAATAAAAGATGCAAGTCAGCAGGCAGGAAGAGAAGCTAATTCTGTTTCGGTTCTTGCTGTTACAAAGTATGTAGACGTACCGACAGCGGAGGCTTTGCTTCCGCTAGGTGTGCATCATATTGGTGAAAATCGTGTGGATAAATTTCTTGAGAAATATGAAGCTTTAAAAGATAGAAATATTACTTGGCATTTGATTGGAACTTTGCAAAGACGCAAGGTTAAAGATGTCATTCAGTACGTTGATTATTTCCACGCTTTGGATTCATTAAAGCTAGCAGAGGAAATTCAAAAAAGAAGTGACCGAGTTGTTAAGTGTTTCTTACAAGTAAATATCTCAAAGGAAGAGAGCAAACATGGCTTTTCAAGGGAAGAACTATTAGAGCTCTTGTCAGAATTGGCCACCTTAGATAAAATCGAATATGTCGGCTTGATGACCATGGCTCCTTTTGAAGCTAGTAGTGATGAGTTGAAAGAGATTTTTAAAGCTACGCAGGATTTGCAACTAGAAATTAGAGAAAAACAAATTCCCAATATGCCAATGACGGACTTGAGTATGGGTATGAGTCGTGACTACAAGGAAGCGATTGAATTTGGCTCAACATTTGTCAGAATTGGTTCAGCATTTTTTAAATAGGAAAGAACTATGTCTTTAAAAGATAGATTTGATAAATTTATAGATTACTTTACAGAAGATGGAGAAGATGTTGGTACTCCATATCAGCCTAAAGCTGAAGAGCCGATTGTGACTCCAGTTCCTTCTGTTCAAGAGTTGCCTCAACAAGCTGCTAGCACGCCATCTAAAGATAAAAACATCACTCGTCTTCATGCCCGTCAACAAGAGTTGGCTATGCAAAGTCAACGTTCTACTGATAAGGTGACAATTGATGTTCGTTATCCACGCAAATATGAAGATGCCACAGATATTGTTGATTTATTAGCTGGTAACGAAAGTATTTTGATTGATTTCCAATATATGACAGAAGTCCAAGCTCGTCGTTGTTTGGATTATCTGGATGGGGCGCGTCACGTTTTAGCTGGTAACATGAAAAAGGTAGCATCTACTATGTACCTGCTGACACCAGTTGATGTTGTCGTCAATATTGAAGACATCAAAATCCCAGATGAATCACAAAATGGTGAATTTGGTTTTGACATGAAACGTACGAGAGTGAGATAATGCTCTTTCTCATTCGTTTTATTCAAAATGCAGTGGATATCTATTCACTGATTTTAATCATTTTTGCCCTGATGTCTTGGTTTCCCAATGCTTATGAATCACGTCTTGGACGCTTGATCATTAGTTTAGCGAAACCGATAATAGCTCCCTTGCAACGTTTACCCCTCCAGATTGCAGGTCTTGACTTGTCTGTCTGGATTGCGGTATTACTAGTTCACTTCCTAGGGGAACAGTTGATTCGACTTTTAGTAATCTTTCTATGAACAAGATGATTTATCAACACTTTTCTAAGAATGATTCGTCATTTATTGATAAGGGAGCAGAATGGATAAAAAAGGTAGAAGATTCTTATTCTCCTTTTTTAACACCTTTTGTAAATCCCCATCAAGAAAAGATTTTAAATGTTTTAGCATCAACCAACGGCATCTCCTATATGAGCAGTCGGCAGTTTCTTGATACTGAATATGTACGGGTTCTCCTGTATCCTGATTATTTTGAGCCAGAATTCTCTGATTTTGAATTATCCTTGCAAGAAATTGTCTATCCTAGTAAGTTTGAGCGATTAACACATGCAAAAATATTAGGGACTGTTTTAAACAAGCTGGGAATTGATAGGAAGCTATTTGGTGATATCTTAGTCAATGAAGAGAGGGCGCAGATTATCATTAATCGACAGTTTATGCTCCTTTTTCAAGACGGCATTACGAAAATTGCTCGTTTACCGGTTCGTCTAGAAGAACGGGATTTTACTGAGAAAATTACTACAGTAGAAGATTATCAAGAATTAGATATTTGTATCGCTAGTTCTAGATTAGATGTTTTTTTAGCAGGTGTCTTCAAGTTGTCTAGAAATCAGGCAAGTCAGCTAATTGAAAAGCAGGCAGTCCAAGTGAATTACCATTTAGTTGAAAAATCAGATTATGCAGTCCAAGTTGGTGATTTGATTAGTGTGAGGAAATTTGGTCGATTAAAACTCGTTAGGGATAATGGGCAAACAAAAAAAGATAAAAAGAAATTAACGGTCCAATTGTTATTAAGTAAGTGAGGAAAAATATGCCAATTACATCGTTAGAAATCAAAGATAAAACCTTTGGTACAAGATTTAGAGGTTTTGATCCAGAAGAAGTTGAAGAATTTCTTGAAATTGTTGTTCGTGATTATGAAGATTTGGTTCGCTCTAATCATGACAAGGATTTACATATTAAGAGCTTGGAAGAACGTTTGTCTTACTTTGATGAGATGAAAGATTCTTTGAGTCAATCAGTATTGATTGCTCAAGATACGGCAGAGCGTGTGAAACAAGCTGCTCAAGATCGTTCTAATAATATTATCCAACAGGCAGAGCAAGATGCCCAACGTTTGCTTGAAGAAGCAAAATATAAGGCTAATGAGATCTTGCGTCAAGCTACTGATAATGCTAAAAAAGTTGCTGTTGAAACTGAAGAATTGAAGAACAAGAGCCGTGTCTTCCACCAACGTCTCAAATCTACTATTGAGAGCCAGTTAGCAATTGTTGAATCATCAGATTGGGAAGATATTCTGCGCCCAACAGCTACCTACCTTCAGACAAGTGATGAAGCATTTAAAGAAGTTGTTGGTGAAGTTCTTGGTGAGTCAGTATATTCACAACCAGAAGAAGAACCAATCGATATGACTCGTCAATTTACACCTGAAGAAATGGCTGAGTTACAAGCTCGAATTGAGGCTGGTAATAGAGAATTAGCTGAATTTGAAGCTCAACAACATCATTATGTGGAAGAACATTTAGAGCCAGTTGAAGTCGAAGCCCCTTCATCGAATGAGGAAGATACAAATAAAGAATCTGTCCTTATCTTATAATGAATAGTGATATGTGAGAACAATATCTTATCCTTATATTTTCAGCGAGCAGGAGATGGTGTGAGTCCTGTAATCCCTAATGATAAGATTATCCTCTCAAAAACTCAAGTCTGAAATTAGTAGGATTTGACGTTACCCACGTTACGGGATAAGAGGGAGAAAGACTAAATCTTTTTCCGAATAAAGGTGGTACCACGATTCTCGTCCTTTTTGACAGTCGTGGTTTTTAATTTGTTATTATTTATAAAGGAGATACCATGAAACTCAAAGATACCCTTAACCTTGGGAAAACAGCTTTCCCAATGCGTGCAGGCCTTCCTACCAAAGAGCCAGTTTGGCAAAAGGAATGGGAAGATGCAAAACTTTACCAACGTCGTCAAGAACTAAATGAAGGGAAACCGCATTTTGTCTTGCATGATGGTCCTCCATACGCGAACGGAAATATCCACGTTGGACATGCCATGAATCATATCTCAAAAGATATCATCATTCGTTCTAAGTCTATGTCAGGTTTTAACGCACCTTATATTCCAGGTTGGGATACTCATGGTCTGCCAATCGAGCAAGTTTTGGCAAAGCAAGGTGTTAAGCGCAAAGAAATGGACTTGGTTGAGTACTTAAAACTTTGTCGTGAGTACGCTCTTTCTCAAGTTTATAAACAACGTGATGATTTCAAGCGTTTGGGGATGTCAGGTGACTGGGAAAATTTATATGTGACTTTAACTCCAGACTATGAAGCAGCCCAAATCCGTGTCTTTGGTGAGATGGCTAATAAGGGTTATATCTACCGTGGTGCCAAGCCAGTTTACTGGTCATGGTCATCTGAGTCAGCCCTTGCTGAAGCGGAGATTGAATACCATGATTTGGTTTCAACTTCTCTTTACTATGCCAATAAGGTAAAAGATGGCAAAGGTGTTCTAGATACAGATACTTATATCGTTGTTTGGACAACTACTCCATTTACTATCACAGCTTCTCGTGGTTTGACTGTTGGTGCAGATATTGATTACGTCTTGGTTCAACCTGCTGGCGAAGATCGCAAGTTTGTGGTTGCTGCAGAATTATTGACTAGCTTGTCTGAGAAATTTGGCTGGGCTGATGTTCAAGTGTTGGCAACTTACCGTGGTCAAGAACTCAACCACATCGTAACAGAACACCCATGGGATACAGCTGTAGATGAGTTGGTTATCCTTGGTGACCATGTTACAACTGACTCTGGTACAGGTATCGTCCATACAGCTCCTGGTTTTGGTGAGGACGACTACAATGTTGGTATTGCTAATGGTCTTGAAGTCGCAGTGACTGTTGACGAACGTGGTGTCATGATGAAGAATGCTGGTCCTGAGTTTGAAGGTCAATTCTATGAAAAGGTAGTTCCAACTGTTATTGAAAAACTTGGTAACCTCCTTCTTGCTCAAGAAGAAATCTCTCACTCATACCCATTTGACTGGCGTACCAAGAAACCAATTATCTGGCGTGCAGTACCACAGTGGTTCGCCTCAGTTTCTAAATTCCGCCAAGAAATCTTGGATGCTATTGATAAAGTTAAATTCCATACAGAATGGGGTAAAGTCCGTCTTTACAATATGATTCGTGACCGTGGTGACTGGGTTATCTCTCGTCAACGTGCTTGGGGTGTTCCACTTCCAATCTTCTACGCTGAAGACGGTACAGCGATTATGACTGCTGAAACTATTGAACACGTGGCTCAACTCTTTGAAGTACATGGTTCAAGCATTTGGTGGGAACGTGATGCCAAAGACCTCTTGCCAGAAGGATTTACACATCCAGGTTCTCCAAATGGCGAGTTCAAGAAAGAAACAGATATTATGGATGTATGGTTTGACTCAGGTTCATCATGGAATGGTGTTTTGGTAAATCGTCCAAATCTGACTTATCCAGCTGACCTTTACCTTGAAGGTTCTGACCAATACCGTGGTTGGTTCAACTCATCACTCATCACATCTGTTGCCAACCATGGCGTAGCACCTTACAAACAAATCTTGTCACAAGGTTTTACCCTTGACGGTAAAGGTGAGAAGATGTCTAAATCTCTTGGAAATACCATTGCTCCAAGCGATGTTGAAAAACAATTTGGTGCTGAAATCTTGCGTCTCTGGGTAACAAGTGTTGACTCAAGCAATGACGTGCGTATCTCTATGGATATCTTGAGCCAAGTCTCTGAAACTTACCGTAAGATTCGTAACACCCTTCGTTTCTTGATTGCCAATACATCTGACTTTGACCCAGCTCAAGACGCAGTAGCTTACGATGAGCTTCGTTCAGTTGATAAGTACATGACGATTCGCTTTAACCAGCTTGTCAAGACCATTCGTGATGCCTATGCGGACTTTGAATTCTTGACAATCTACAAGGCCTTGGTGAACTTTATCAACGTTGACTTGTCAGCCTTCTATCTTGATTTTGCTAAAGATGTTGTCTACATCGAAGGTGCCAAATCATTGGAACGCCGTCAAATGCAGACTGTCTTCTATGACATTCTTGTCAAAATCACTAAACTCTTGACACCAATCCTTCCTCACACTGCGGAAGAAATCTGGTCATACCTTGAGTTTGAAGCAGAAGACTTCGTTCAATTGTCAGAATTACCAGAAGCGGAAACTTTTGCTAATCAAGAAGAAATCTTGGATACATGGGCAGCCTTTATGGACTTCCGTGGACAAGCTCAAAAAGCCTTGGAAGAAGCGCGTAATGCAAAAGTAATCGGTAAATCACTTGAAGCACACTTGACAGTTTATCCAAATGAAGTTGTGGAAACTCTACTCGAAGCAGTAAACAGCAATGTAGCTCAACTTTTGATTGTGTCTGAATTGACCATCGCAGAAGGACCAGCTCCAGAAGCTGCCGTTAGCTTCGAAGATGTAGCCTTTACAGTTGAACGCGCTGCAGGTGAAGTATGTGACCGTTGCCGTCGTATTGACCCAACAACAGCAGAACGCAGCTACCACGCAGTCATCTGTGACCACTGTGCAAGCATCGTAGAAGAAAACTTTGCGGACGCAGTCGCAGAAGGATTTGAAGCGAAATAATCGAATTATAGATTAAAAAAGTTTTCTGTGTGTGTATTTTAGTTTGATATAAAAGAAAATATTAAACAAAAATAATGTACAATATTAATTTTTAATGAAAAGGAAATATTGATGAAAAAGAAAACACTTGCTCAATTAGATGGTATCATTGGTTTAGTTACAGGAACTATTCTAACCATTTTGCCAATTATTATAATTATGATTGCCTCTATATTTGATGATGAAGAAGTTGTTGGTATCATCTTAGGAATTATTTTTATTATTTTTAGTTTAGTAAAAATTGGAATTTTAATTCTAGGTATTCTCTCACTAATATACTATAAAGATGATAATAGAATTTCTATTGCACCCTCAGTCTTATTAATTGTTGGCTCTGCACTTGCATTGGTTCCATTATTAGGATGGATAGGGGGAATCGTCATTATTGTTGGTGCTTCATTATTTTTAGGAAGCCTCAAAAAATTTAAAGTTGAACTATAAATAGAGTTTTTGTCAACTAGAGTAAATGGAGAAACTCTAAAATTGGTTCTTTGTCAGCAGTAGTGGATTAAAGAAAAGCTAAGATAGAGAAAGGACAAAATTCGTCCTTTCTTTTTTTGATGTTCAGAGCGATAAAAATCGTTTTTTGAAGTTTTCAAAGTTTCGAAAACCAAAGGAATTTCGTTTGATAAGTTTGATGAGATTATTGGTCGCTTCTGATTTGGAGTTAGAATAGGGTAATTGAAGGGCGTTGACGATTTTTCAATGTTTTTATGATTGATGAAAGTTACTATTTTAGTTTTAAGAATTGTAGCTATTGTGTATTTCAAGGACGATGAGCGTGTGACTCCTGCACCGTCTGTATTGTTTATCGTAGGTAGTTCTGTTGGATTGATCCCATTCGTGGACTAGATAGGAGAAATTATGACAATTATTGGCAATTCCTATACTTTGAAATTTTGAAAAAATTTGAAATTGAAGAATCATATCTTTCGAATTGAGGTGGGATGAATTGAATCTTTGTTAGAAATACTTATTACAGTATGAAGGCGGTTATCCTTATTTTTTTGTTACCAATTGACGGAAAATTTTACAGGATAAATAAGCTATTTCATTCGTAAAATCTAAAGCATTTATTTGAGACAAGGAACTCTTTTTATAGTATAATGATGGTTGTAGATTAAATATATCAAGATATATATAGAAGTATTTTTGTTTCTTGTAAGTTTATCTGAGTGAGGAAGCAAAATGCTTCTTCTATTTTGAAATGGATAAAATAATAGAGAGGATATAGAATGAAAAAATTTTTTGGAGAGAAGCAGCATCGTTTTTCCTTACGAAAGTTAGCGATTGGTCTTGTGTCTGCTTCAATTTCTAGTTTATTTTTTGTGTCTATTGCTAGCGGTGGGACCGTATTTGCTCAAGAAAATATATCTGTTCACTACAAATACGTGACGGATACAGAACTGAGTAGTCATGAGAAGGACTTGATTGTAAAGGATTTTCCTAATATTGCTGAAGATAGTGAGAGTACCTATTATCTAGTCTACCGTATGGATGAGAAAGCCCAACTAGGTCAGTTGCCTCATACCGGTGAGCACAGTAATCTGGTTACCGTCCTTACTGGTGGAGCCCTCGCTTCGATTGGACTCCTTATTTTTGCTGTTTCGAGAAAGAAAGGCAAGAAGAAAGCACTGTTGAAGGTTGTTTTGATAACAGGCATGGGGAGCGGTTTGGTCTCTTCGGTTCAGGCTATTGAAAATCAGCTTTTGCTACAATACAATCAAGAATATCAATTATCCCAAGGAGATAGTCTGCCTCTGCCAAGAGTCCTGTCAGGTTATACCTATCTAGGCTATATTAAGCAAGACAAGAAAATTAATCAGTTAGAAACTGTTGCTAGAGATCAGAAACTAGACGATACGGTTCACCCTCATTTCCAGTCCAATGAAGGTGGGCAAAATGTAAGAGATGAGCGGAAAAATCCGTCTCCAACAAGCCCTGCTGACAAGCCAATCCCTTCTAAAGATTCACCCAATCAAAAGCCGTCTGGTATTGCTAGTGTGGATCCTCATGACGAAGTCTTGGCTGGTCGTTTAAATAAACCAGAGCTCTTATACAAAGATCAAGAGATTGAAACCAAGCTAGACTTTGCTGAAGTGGTTCAAGAGAATCCCGAACTAGCAGAGGGAACAATTCGTGTCAAACAAGAAGGTCATGTTGGGAAGAAGGTTGAGGTTGTTCGTATTTTCACTGTTGAAAACCAAGAAATTACTCGTGAGATCCTCTCGACTAAGGTAGAGAAATCCTTGCCACGTATAGTAGAGAAGGGGACTAAGAAGGCAGTTGCTCCGAGTGAAGCACCCCAGTCTGCAAGAAAAGGTGAGCCAGAGACCCATGCTTCCTTACCAGAATATAAAGGTGAGCAATCTGGAGCTGTTGTAGCCCCTGAGAAAACTGATAAACCAGCCTATACAGGAACTCAGTCTGGAGCAATAGTCGAACCCGAGAAAGTAGCTCCACAACCAGAGTACAAGGGAACTCAAGCTGGTGCGATTGTTGAACCTGAAAAGCAGGAACCAGAGGTTGGAGGTGCTCAATCAGGGGCTTTGGTAGAACCAGAAACGGCTGATAAGCCATCCTATACAGGTCCCCAGTCCGGAGCGGTTGTTGAACCAGAGAAAGTAGCTCCACAACCAGAATACAAGGGAACTCAAGCTGGTGCCATCGTCGAACCGGAGACTCAGCCTTCCCTGCCAGAATATAAAGGTGAGCAATCTGATGCAATAGTTGCCCCTGAGAAAACTGATAAACCATCCTATACAGGCACTCAGTCTGGAGCAATAGTCGAACCCGAGAAAGTAGCTCCGCTACCTGAATATCAGGGAACTCAAGCTGGTGCTATCGTCGAACCAGAGACCCATGCTTCCTTACCAGAATATAAAGGTGAGCAATCTGGTGCAATAGTTGCCCCTGAGACAACTGAAAAACCAGAATATACAGGCATTCAATCTGGAGCCATCGTCGAACCAGAAACGGCTGATAAGCCATCCTATACAGGTACCCAGTCCGGAGCGGTTGTTGAACCAGAGCAAGTGGCTCCACAACCAGAGTACAAGGGAACTCAATCTGGTGCCATCGTCGAACCGGAGACTCAGCCTTCCTTGCCAGAATATAAAGGCGAGCAATCGGGAGCTGTTGTAGCCCCTGAGACGGTCGAAAAACCAGAATATACAGGCATTCAATCTGGAGCTATCGTCGAACCAGAACAGGTACCATCGAAACCATCTTATACAGGTACCCAATCCGGAGCGATTGTTGAACCCGAACAAGTAGCTCCTCTTCCAGAATATACTGGTAATATTGAGCAAGAAAAACCAGAAAATCCGGCTGAAAAACCAAAAGAAAAAGATCCAGAAAAAACACTCGAATTAAGAAATGTTTCTGATCTGGAGTTATATAGTCAGACCAATGGTACTTACAAACAACATGTTTCTTTAGACAGTGTTCCAAGTAATATAGACACTTACTTTGTTAAGGCAAAATCGTCGTCATTCAAAGATGTCTATCTACCTGTCGCTTCAATAACTGCAGAAATAAAAAATGGACAATCAGTTTATAAAATCATAGCCAAAGCTGAGAAACTCCAGCAAGAGCTAGAAAATAAATATGTCGATAATTTCACCTTCTATCTCGCAAAAAAGGCTACAGAAGAAACAACAACCTTCACTTCCTTTAGCAACTTGGTTAAAGCTATCAACAAGAATCTCTCTGGAACCTATCATTTAGCGGCTAGCTTGAATGCCAACGAAGTGGAGTTGGGACCTGATGACAGATCTTACATCAAGGGCACCTTTACTGGTCAGTTGATTGGTGAAAAAGATGGCAAGCATTATGCTATTTACAACTTGAAAAAGCCTCTTTTTGAAAGCTTGAGAGGGGCCATAGTAGAAAAGTTGAGCCTAAAAAATGTCTCTATTTCTGGTAAAGATGATATCGGTTCATTAGCCAATGAAGCTACGGATAACACAAAGATTAAGCAAGTTCATGTCGATGGTGTTCTGGCTGGGGAACGTGGTATCGGTGGTTTGTTGGCTAAGGCAGACCAATCAAGCATCACAGAGAGCAGTTTTAAGGGAAGAATTGTTAATACTTACGAAACGACTGCGGCATACAATATTGGTGGTTTGGTCGGTCATTTGACAGGAGGCAGAGCTTCACTGACTAAGTCAAAATCGACAGTAGCCATTTCCTCCAACACGAATAGTTCAGATCAGACTGTTGGTGGGCTAGCAGGTCTAGTAGACCAAGATGCGCATATACAGGATAGCTATGCTGAAGGTGATATCAACAATGTCAAGCACTTTGGTAGAGTTGCGGGTGTGGCTGGATATTTGTGGGATCGAAAGACGAATGAGGAACAGCATGCAGGAAGATTGACCAATGTACTAAGTGATGTCAATGTAACCAACGGGAATGCTATTACCGGTTACCACTATAATGAAATGAAGGTGGCTAATACATTCAGCAACAAAGCTAATAGAGTCTACAATGTCACCTTGGTCAGGGAAGAAGTCGTCAGCAAGGAATCATTTGTAGAAAGAGGAACAATTTTAGATGCTTCTGAAGTGACTAATAAAAAAGTAGAAATCAATCCTCTCACCCCTCCAACAGTGGAGTCCCTTTCAACAAGTGGTAGTAAAGAAAGTGATTTTTCTAAGGTGAAGCATTATCAAGCTCAGCGCGCCTTGGCTTATAAAAATATTGAAAAATTGCTACCTTTCTACAACAAGGCAACCATCGTCAAATACGGAAACCTGGTCAATGAGAACAGTCTTTTATATCAAAAAGAACTCTTGTCAGCAGTCATGATGAAGGATGACCAAGTCATCACAGACATTGTTTCTAACAAACAGACTGCAAACAAACTCTTGCTTCACTACAAGGATCATTCATCTGAGAAGCTCGATCTCAAGTACCAGAATGATTTTGCCAAATTAGCAGAATATAGTCTAGGAGATACGGGTCTTCTCTATACGCCAAACCAACTCTTGTATGACCAAAGCTCTATCATCAAGCAAGTCTTACCTGACTTACAAAATGTTGATTACCACTCAGAAGGAATTAGAAAGACACTTGGTATTTCTCCAAACGTCAAGCAGACTGAGCTCTATCTAGAAGACCAGTTCGCCAAAACAAAACAACATCTGGAAGACAGTTTGAAGAAACTCTTGTCAGCAGATGCTGGACTGGCTAGTGCTAACCAAGTTACCAAGGGCTATCTTGTAGATAAAATCAAGCGCAACAAAGAAGCCTTGCTACTTGGTTTGACATATCTGGAGCGGTGGTACAACTTCAGCTACGGTCAAGTAAACGTTAAAGACCTGGTCTTGTATCACCTTGATTTCTTTGGCAAAGGAAATGCATCTCCGTTAGATACTTTGATTGAGTTAGGGAAATCAGGATTTAATAATCTGCTTGCTAAGAACAACGTTGATACTTATGGTATCAGTCTTGCCAGCCATCATGGAACGACAGATTTGTTTAGCACGCTAGAAAATTACCGAAAAGTCTTTTTACCACATACTAGCAACAATGACTGGTTTAAAAAACAGACCAAAGCTTTCATTGTCGAAGAAAAATCCACTATTGCAGAGGTCAAAGCCAAGCAAGAGCAAGCAGGGACTAAGTACTCTATCGGTGTTTATGACCGAATTACTAGTAGTACTTGGAAATACCGCAATATGGTCTTGCCTCTCCTTACTTTGCCAGAAAGATCTGTATTTGTCATCTCAACCTTGTCTAGCCTAGGATTTGGAGCTTACGATCGCTACCGCAACAGCGACTATAAGGCTGGAGATGAACTCAATAAGTTTGTTGAAGATAATGCGCGTGAAACAGCCAAGCGTCAGCGAGATCATTACGATTATTGGTATCGTATTTTGGATAAACAGTCACGTGAAAAACTCTATCGTACGATCCTGCTTTATGATGCCTATAAGTTTGGTGATGATCATACTGAAGGAAAGGCTTCAACAATCGCAGACTTTGAGAATTCAAATCCTGCAATGCAACATTTCTTTGGACCAGTTGGTAACAAGGTGGTTCATAATCATCACGGTGCATACGCAACAGGAGATGGTGTCTATTATATGTCTTACCGTATGTTGGATAAGGATGGCGCTATTACGTATACCCATGAGATGACCCATGATTCAGATCAGGATATCTATCTTGGTGGCTATGGTAGAAGAAGTGGTCTTGGTCCTGAGTTCTTTGCTAAAGGCTTATTACAAGCGCCAGACCATCCAAATGATGCGACCATTACTATTAACTCAATCTTGAAACATTCAAAATCAGATAGCTTAGAAGGATCCCGTCTACAAGTCTTAGATCCGACGGAACGATTTAAAGATGCATCCGATCTCCAGAAATACGCTCATAATATGTTTGACCTCATCTATCTGTTGGAATATCTTGAAGGGCAATCAATCGTTAAGAAACTGAATGTTTCCCAGAAAATGGAAGCTCTCAGAAAAATTGAGAACAAGTATGTGAAAGATCCAGCAGACGGAAATGATGTTTATGCTACTAATGTTGTGAAAGATTTGACTGAAGAAGAAGCCCAAAAATTGACTAGCTTTGAGAGTTTGATTGACAATAACATTCTTTCGGCTCGTGAGTATCAGGCTGGCACTTATGAGAGAAATGGCTACTTTACGATTAAACTCTTTGCACCAATCTTTTCAGCATTGAGCAGTGAGAAAGGAATTCCTGGAGATCTTATGGGACGCCGGATAGCTTATGAACTCTTAGCTGCTAAAGGATTTAAAGAAGGTATGGTCCCATATATTTCCAACCAATATGAAGAAATTGCTAAACAAAATGGTCAGACAATCAACCTCTACGGTAAAAAGCAAGGATTAGTGACAGATAAGCTTGTTTTAGAAAAGCTATTTGGTGGTCAGTATTCATCTTGGGCAGCCTTTAAAAAAGCTATGTATCAAGAGCGCGTTGCTCAGTTTGATCATTTGAATAAAGTTACTTTTAAAGATCCGACGCAATCATGGATGAGCAATGCCACGAAAACCATTCAAAGAGTAAAAGAATTGCAAGAACTGATGGATCAAGCTGTTTTACAGGATGCGGAAGGTATGCGTTGGAGTGACTATAACCCAGAAACTGACAGTGCTGTCCATAAACTTAAGAGAGCAGTCTTTAAAGCCTACCTAGACCAAACAAATGATTTTAGAACCTCTATTTTTGCAAATAAAAAGTAATGAATTATAGAAGTTCCTAGTCAGGATGAGAGGACTTTACTTTCTGACTGTCAGAACTTGTCGATTTTAACTAGCTTTTTTGTGAAAAATTGTGTAAAATAGAATAGATAAACGAGGGGAAACCTCGGAAAATTTAAAGGAGAATCCATCTAATGGTAAAATTGGTTTTTGCTCGCCACGGTGAGTCTGAATGGAACAAAGCTAACCTTTTCACTGGTTGGGCTGATGTTGATTTGTCTGAAAAAGGTACACAACAAGCGATTGACGCTGGTAAATTGATCAAAGAAGCTGGTATCGAATTTGACCAAGCTTACACTTCAGTATTGAAACGTGCGATCAAAACAACTAACTTGGCTCTTGAAGCTTCTGACCAATTGTGGGTTCCAGTTGAAAAATCATGGCGTTTGAACGAACGTCACTACGGTGGTTTGACTGGTAAAAACAAAGCTGAAGCTGCTGAACAATTTGGTGATGAGCAAGTTCACATCTGGCGTCGTTCATACGATGTATTGCCTCCAAACATGGATCGTGATGATGAGCATTCAGCTCACACTGACCGTCGTTACGCTTCACTTGACGATTCAGTTATTCCAGATGCTGAAAACTTGAAAGTGACTTTGGAACGTGCCCTTCCTTTCTGGGAAGATAAAATCGCTCCAGCTCTTAAAGATGGTAAAAACGTATTCGTAGGAGCTCACGGTAACTCAATCCGTGCCCTTGTAAAACACATCAAAGGATTGTCAGATGACGAAATCATGGACGTGGAAATCCCTAACTTCCCACCATTGGTATTCGAATTTGATGAAAAATTGAACGTAGTTTCTGAATACTACCTTGGAAAATAAAAAAATGTAAGCCTAGGATTTATTTCTAGGCTTTTTGTTTTTGTTCCCAGTTTTCAACGACTTGAAAAAGCGATATAATGATATTAAATATGAAAGAAAGAGAAAATGATATGGCTTATATTGAGATGAAACACTGTTACAAGCGTTATCAGGTTGGGGATACGGAGATTGTGGCCAATCGTGATGTGAATTTTGAGATTGAAAAGGGTGAATTGGTTATCATTCTAGGTGCATCTGGTGCGGGCAAGTCAACGGTTCTTAATCTTTTTGGGGGAATGGATACCAATGACGAAGGGGAAATCTGGATTGATGGTGCCAATATTGCCAACTATAGTTCGCACCAACGAACAAACTATCGTCGTGAAGATGTCGGTTTTGTTTTTCAATTTTACAATCTGGTATCCAATCTGACAGCTAAGGAAAATGTGGAGTTGGCCTCAGAAATCGTGACAGATGCCTTGGATCCAGAGCAAGTGCTCAAAGATGTAGGTCTGGCTCATCGTCTCAATAACTTTCCAGCCCAGCTTTCTGGAGGGGAGCAACAGCGAGTCTCCATTGCACGCGCAGTAGCCAAAAATCCTAAAATCCTCCTTTGTGATGAACCGACTGGAGCCTTGGATTATCAGACGGGCAAGCAGGTTTTGAAAATTCTCCAAGACATGTCTCGTCAAAAGGGAGCGACGGTGATTATCGTGACTCACAATAGCTCGCTAGCTCCTATCGCAGATCGGGTGATTCACATGCGTGATGCCACTGTTATGAGCGTAACAATCAATGAGCATCCACAAGCTATCGATACATTGGAGTATTAGCATGAAAAAAACATACCGAAAAGACTTGCTCCAGTCGGTGACTGCTTCTAAGGGGCGTTTTTTATCCATCTTAACCTTGATGATGTTAGGTTCTTTAGCCCTAGTAGGACTAAAAGTGACTAGCCCAAATATGGAACGCACGGCTGAGGATTATCTCAATAAAGCCAATACTTTGGATCTGGCAGTGATAGCTGATTATGGCTTGGACAAAGAAGATCAGGACGAACTAAAGAACCTTCAAGGAGCAAGTGTTGAGTTTGGCTATATGGCAGACCTAACCGTTGAAAATAGTGAAGAAGCGGTTCGACTTTATTCTAAGCCAGATGGAATTTCAACCTTCCAAGTGACGGAAGGGCGACTTCCAGAGGCTGATGGGGAAATTTCCTTGGCAGATTTCTGGAAAGACCGCTATCAGATTGGGCAGACTATCACCTTTAGCAAGAAAGAAGAAGGGAAGACCGTCATAAAATCCCAATCTTTCACCATTACTGGATTTGTCCATTCGGGTGAAATGCTTTCTCAAAAAGACTTGGGAGGGGCTAGTAGTGGAAATGGAAGTTTGGCAGGTTATGGAGTGATTGTAGCCAGTCAGTTTGACTCAGATGTTTATAGCATTGCACGTATGCGCTATGATGATTTAAAAAATTTGGATGCTTTTTCATCAAACTATAGAAGCAAACGAGATCAACACCAGGAAGACTTACAAAACTTGCTTGCCGATAATGGTCAAAAACGATTAGCAAGTATCAAAACAAATGGGCAAAAGAGCTTGGAAGAGGGAAAAGTAGAACTCCAAACAGCTGAAAGTAACCTTCAAAAAGGCAAGAGTCAGTTAGAACAGGCTGAAAGTCGATTGAAAACTCAAGAAGAACAAGTGACCGCTTTGCCTGAGCCTCAAAAGGGTCAAGCCAAGGAGCAATTGACAAAATATAAGGAAGAATTGGCTACAGAAAAAGAAAAAATAACTCAGACAGAGAGTAATCTAGCCAAGGAAAAAGAGAAGCTTGAACAACGCCAGAAAGAGCTTGATGAACTGGCAGAGCCTACTTACCATGTATACAACCGCCAAACCATGCCAGGTGGTCAAGGATATCTCATGTACAGTAACGCTTCAGCAAGTATTCGTTCTGTCGGGAATATCTTTCCCGTGGTGCTTTTTATGGTTGCTGCAATGGTAACCTTTACAACTATGACTCGCTTTGTGGATGAAGAGCGCACCAATGCTGGTATTTTCAAGGCTCTAGGTTACCAGAATAAAGATATTGTTGCCAAGTTTGTCCTCTATGGTTTTCTTGCAGGAACTGTGGGAACTGTTTTAGGAACGCTTCTAGGACATTATCTCCTTGCAGGCGTGATTTCGGATGTTATAACAGCTGGAATGGTCGTTGGGAAAAGTCAGGAGTATTTCTACTGGTCTTATAGCCTTCTTGCCCTGGCCTTAAGTTGGGTGTCCAGTGTCTTGCCAGCTTATCTAGTGGCACGGAGGGAACTACACGATGAAGCAGCCCAACTCTTACTTCCTAAACCTCCCGTTAAGGGATCAAAGATTTTGCTGGAACGCCTGAGCTTTATTTGGAGTCGTTTGAGCTTCACTCATAAGGTTACGGCGCGAAATATTTTCCGTTATAAGCAACGGATGTTGATGACCATTTTTGGAGTTGCGGGTTCGGTTGCTCTCCTATTTGCAGGTCTTGGCATTCAGTCTTCTGTGGGAGGAGTTGTCGATCGTCAATTTGAACAAATCCAGCAATACCAGATGATTGTAGCGGAAAAGAGCAGTGCAACGGAGCAAGAAAAAGCAGACCTAGAAAGTGCCTTGCAATTTGAGCCTATCCATGCTTACCAAAAAATCTACTCTAAATCCATTGAAAAAGATTTCAAAGGAAAAGCAGGACTTCAGACTATCACCATAATGGTCACAAGCAGAGAAAATTTCAAACCCTTTATCGCATTAGAGGAAAATGGCCAAGAGGTGCAGGTCACAGATGGAGCAGTCGTAAGTCAAAAACTAGCTCAACTAGCAGATGTTACGGTTGGAGACAAGCTGGAGCTTGATGGGAAAGAAATCAAGGTATCGGCTATTTCTGAAAACTATGTTGGACACTTTGTTTATCTCAACCGAGCGACATACGAACAAGTCTACGGTACCAGTCCACAAGACAATACCTACCTAGTAAAATTAAAAGAGCCAACACCATTAAATACGGAGAAAGAAGCTGCGGCCTTTATGAAAAAAACTGCTGTTTCTGGGGTGGTTCAAAATGCAACGGCTATCCACCTTTTTGAATCTGTAGCCAATTCTCTCAATAAAACCATGGCAATCCTTATCCTTGTTTCCGTCTTGCTAGCCATTGTCATTCTTTACAATCTCACCAATATCAATGTGGCAGAACGTATCCGTGAACTTTCGACCATCAAGGTTCTCGGTTTCCATAATAAAGAAGTGACCCTCTATATCTACCGCGAGACCATGGTGCTGTCCTTTGTGGGGATTGTTCTCGGTTTGGTAGCCGGCTACTATTTACATCAATTTTTGATTCAAATGATCTCACCTGCCACCATACTTTTTTATCCACGAGTCAGCTGGGAAGTCTATGCTCTTCCAATCGTCGCAGTGACTGTAATCTTAGCCTTACTGGGCCTCTTTGTCAATCACCACTTGAGAAAAGTAGATATGCTTGAAGCCCTGAAATCAGTAGAGTAGATCAAGTTTTTAAAAAAGTAAATCAGTTGACAAAGTCTCTGCTTCTTGGTAGAATAAGAACTGTCGTAAAGACAAATAACTTCTTCTTGGTTACAGGCATGCCAACCTGTCACTCGGATGAAGCCAAATAAAAAGGAGAAACATCATGGCAATCTCAAAAGAGAAAAAAAATGAAATCATTGCACAATATGCACGTCACGAAGGTGATACGGGTTCAGTAGAGGTTCAAGTTGCTGTCCTTACTTGGGAAATCAACCACCTTAACGAACACATCAAACAACACAAAAAAGACCACGCTACTTACCGTGGATTGATGAAGAAAATCGGTCGCCGTCGTAACTTGCTTGCATACTTGCGTAAAAACGACGTTAACCGTTACCGTGAGTTGATTAACTCTCTAGGACTTCGTCGTTAATTCAAGATACAAAGGCCGTCAAAAGCACAAAGCAAAAATAGGAAAATTGACGAAGAAACTTCAGTTTCTAGGAGGTTTTATCTTTTTTGCCAAGTGCTTAGGCTGTGTTCAATTGAGCATATCTTGATAATGAAGCTACTCTAAATTGGGTAGCTTTTTTGTATGGATTTTATCTCAATCTCAAATCAGCTCTCTAATTTTCAGAGGGCTTTTTTATTGAGGTTTTATAGGTCACAATTTTGGAGACCACAAAAACTAAATAAATGTCAGTGCGAGTTCAAATCGGGTTTTATAGGTCACAATTTTGGAGACCACAAAAACACCGTGATTTAGAAAACGGTGGACGGCTAGGTTTTATAGGTCACAATTTTGGAGACCACAAAAACTAGATGAAAAAGGAAATCCAATTCCAGGTGGTTTTATCGGTCGCAATTTTGGAGACTACAAAAACTATAAAGATTATTGGGATGATTTAGTGTTGGTTTTATCGGTCGCAATTTTGGAGACTACAAAAACAGTAACAACTACTACAATATCATTAACGGAGTTTTATCGGTCGCAATTTTGGAGACTACAAAAACGAATAGAGTTAACTCCCATATCTTTCAAGAGTTTTATCGGTCGCAATTTTGGAGACTACAAAAACTTCACTTCTCCCTTCTAGCAAAAACATAAGGTTTTATCGGTCGCAATTTTGGAGACTACAAAAACCTCAAATGGTATCAGCTAATTACACCATAAAGGTGCGCAGCTACTCGGCTTGAAAAGCCGAGTAGCTGTCTGCAAGCCCCCTCGGAGAGCCCACACTTTACGAAGCAAAGTATAGTATGTTATACTTTACATGGAAGTAGTCACCGACTTTCAGTTAGAAATTACTTTGTAATTATATTTTGAGGAGGAGTAAAATGCTTTCCTACGTTCGACATTACCCACTAGCGATAGCTAAATTAATGTGTCTGTGCTCTCCTAAAATCTGCTGATTTATTACTGACTAATACAGGAGTTTTTTTATGGTACAGACAATCATATCTGCTATTGGTGTTTATATTTCTACCAGTATCGATTATTTAATTATTTTAATTATTTTATTTGCACAGCTATCACAGAATAAACAAAAATGGCATATTTATGCGGGGCAATATCTAGGCACAGGCTTACTTGTAGGGGCGAGTTTAGTTGCTGCTTATGTCGTTAATTTCGTGCCTGAAGAATGGATGGTTGGATTGCTTGGTTTAATCCCTATCTATTTAGGGATTCGCTTTGCAATTGTTGGAGAAGGTGAGGAAGAAGAGGAAGAAATTATCGAAAGGTTAGAACAAAGCAAGGCAAATCAACTGTTTTGGACAGTTACATTGCTAACAATTGCGTCTGGCGGAGATAATTTAGGTATCTATATACCTTATTTTGCTTCGTTAGATTGGTCACAGACCCTCGTGGCGTTGCTTGTGTTTGTAATCGGCATAATTATCTTATGCGAGATTAGTCGGGTGTTATCCTCTATTCCGTTAATATTCGAGACAATTGAAAAATACGAGCGAATCATTGTGCCCTTAGTATTCATTCTACTTGGACTATACATCATGTATGAAAATGGCACGATAGAGACTTTTCTGATCGTGTAGATTTTTTTGTTTCACTGGGATTTTATCCCGAGCTCAAATTGGCTCTCTGATTTTCAGAGGGCTTTTTATGTTGTCACTTTACCTCGATATACTCAAGTATTATCTTTGCTTATGCTTGCTAGCACTGTATGGAAAAACCAACCATAATTTTTCTGATTTTAATTGTATTTTTTCCATAGCTTGTTACACAGTTGAAAATATGGTATACTTTTCATGAGAATTTTCTAAATTTTTAAGATTCTATCAAAGGAGGTTTGCATGCTTTCCAAATTTTCTGGAAGCCGACAAGACCAGCAATTTGTGTTACTTTTAGTTATTTTGCTAGGTATTTTAGGGATTTCTCTCTTTCTAGCAGTTTCTATGGGATCTGTTGCGATTGATCTAGGAGATACTTATCGGATTATTTTGAGCAGGTTGGGATTTCCTCTTGAGATAGGAGAGGTTTCCAAGTCTACTCTTGCCATTGTATGGAACATGAGATTCCCTCGAGTATTGTTAGGTCTGATAGTAGGAGCAGGCCTTTCTATGTGTGGTAGTGTGATGCAGTCCACGGTAAACAATCCCATCGCAGAGCCCTATGTCTTAGGCATCTCTGCTGGTGCAACTCTAGGGGCAACCTTGAGCATCATTCTTGGTTTAAAAGTGATGATTAGCCTTGGAGCTTTTCTTGGAGCTATTTTGGCAACAATTGCTGTCCTCATCATTGCCTCTATGCAGGGAAGGATGACGACTTCCAGTCTGATCTTATCAGGAACGGTGGTCAACGCTCTCTTTCTGGCTTTTTCAAACTTTATTATCTCAGTTGGCGCTAATGCGGATAGTGTGATGACCATTAAGTTTTGGACCATGGGCTCGCTCGCTGGGACTTACTGGGCAGACTTGGTCCTGCCAACTATAGTAGTAGGAATGGCCTTTCTATTTTTCTCTACTCAGTATCGTGTTTTCAATGCGATGATGATGGGAGATGAGGCTGCTTTAACTTTGGGAATTCCCTTACGCTTTTATTGGTATCTTTATGTGACCATGGTGGCTGTGCTGACAGCAGTCTTAGTGGCAACCTGTGGGATTATTGGATTTGTCGGTCTGATTACTCCACATTTAGCTCGAGGGTTAGTAGGAACGAATTACAAGAGGCTTTTTCCTGTTGCGACCTTGCTAGGTGCCCTCTTTGTCATCTGGGCAGACGTACTCTCTCGTATCATCATTCCAAACGCAGAGCTTCCTATTGGTATTTTTACAGCCTTAGTAGGTGCTCCCTTCTTTATCTACATTGTTGGAGGTAGGCGAAGGGAGGTGAGGGTCTGATATGGACTTGATTTGTCAAGATATCCATTTTGGACTAGGAGAGAAAAAAATCCTCAAAGGAGTCTCTCTTAAGGTTGAAGGGAATCAATTTCACACGATATTAGGACCAAATGGAAGTGGGAAAACCAGTCTACTTAAACTCCTCTATCGTCAGGAAAAGGCGGACAAAGGCTTGATAAGCCTAGATGGAAAGCCTCTGGAACAATGGCCACTCAAAGAGACAGCCAAGCAAATGGCAGTTGTGACCCAGTTTAACCAGCTGCAGTTTGATTGTACAGTTGAGGAAATCGTCTTGCTGGGAAGAACTCCCCACCTCTCTTTTTTACAGAAGGAAAGGGAAAGAGATTATGCCCTAGTTCAAGATGCCCTCGTTAAGGTTGATATGCTCGAGAAGAAAACTCGTCTCTATTCGTCTCTGTCAGGGGGAGAGAAACAGCGAGTCTTACTAGCCCGCGCCTTGGCGCAAGAACCGACTCTCTTGCTCCTGGACGAACCAACCAATCACCTGGATATCAAGTATCAGCTAGACTTGTTGGCCATTGTGAAGCAGCTCAAGGTCAATGTTCTAGCTGTCCTGCATGATATTCAACTTGCTTGTCGCTATTCGGATTATCTCTATCTGATGAAAGAGGGAGAAATCCTTTACCAAGGGACTCCAAAGGAGACCATCACCCCTGAGTCATTGCAAACTGTATACGGAGTTCAAAGTCAGGTTACTTGGACCGAGGATCAGCAAGCCATGATTCACTATTTATAAGAATGAAAAGGAAAACAAGATGAAAAAAACACTAAGCATTTTACTCGTAACAGTAGCTACCCTAACCATGGCAGCTTGTGGCAATACCACTACAGAAAAAGCAACCACACAATCTAGCACAGAGACAAGTCAAAAGACTAAAGCAGAGACGACTTATCCGCTAACTATCAAAACTTATGATGCTAAAGGAAATGAAGTCGAACAAGTTTTTGACAAGACACCTGAAAAAGTTATTACAAACAATCTTTCAACCACAGAAATCTTATTGGAGTTAGGCTTGAAGGATAAAATTGCTGGCATGCTCAATCCAGACAATGCTGTAACAGATAAATACAAGGATGCTATTGCAGCTATTCCTCAAATTGGGGATAAAAAAACAGTCTCACAAGAGACAGTCCTTTCTTATGAGCCAGACGCTGTGATGGGTCGAAACATGATGTTTTCTGAAAAATCCTTGGGGACAGTTAGCACTTGGAATGAAAATAAAATCCCAGTCTATACGCAAAAAGCTTCTCTCTCAACAATTCAGCAAGATTTGGGGAATATCGTAGAAGATGTCAAAAATCTTGGAATGATTTTTAATGTTCAGGACAAGGCTAATGAATACGCAGCTCAATTACAAACTAAAATTGACGCTGTTAAGAAAGCAAACCCAGTAAGTCAAGGTGAAAAGAAAAAGGCTTTGATTATGGTTGCTTATAATGATGAAACCTTTGGTGCCTACAAGTCTGCTTTGCAAGAAAGTTTGCTGAACCAACTTGGTTATACAAACGTTGCTACGGGGACATCAGGCTTGACCTTGGAAAATCTCGTGTCAATGGATCCTGAATTGATTATCTATGTAACCAGCGATCGCAATAAAAAATTGGATGAAAAAGCAGTAGAGTTGATGAAGGCAAATGCTGTTTTGGAAAGTGTTCCTGCTATTAAGAATCAAAAAATAATGACCATCTCTTACGATGAATTGATGGACTATGGTCCAGCAGTGATTGATTCCCTTGAGAAAATCAATGACTTTATCAATAAATAATGAGTTTGATTGGGAAGGAATTCAAGTCAAAATCAGCCTTCCTTCTAACTACGACCCCAAACAAACCTATCCGGCTATTTTATTGAATGATGGAAACTTGGATTTCCTATCCTCCCTTTCCGAAACTGTGATTTTAGTGGGCTTGACCTCTAAAAATCGCCTAGACGACTACACTCCCTGGAAGAAATCTGCACTGAGAGATGGAGCTCCAGATTTTGGTGGTCAGGCAAAAGCCTATCATGATCATTTGTTTGGAGGTCTTTTAGACAAGTTGCAGTCGCTTTATCACCTGGACGAAACTCGCCTTGCTTATGGAGGCTACTCACTCGGTGGTTTGGCAGCAGTCTACAGTCTTTTCAGCTTTGACAAGGTTTCCTGTGTTTTTTCAATCTGCGGTTCCTTTTGGTATCCTGATTTTGTGACTTACTGCAAGGAAGAAAATGTGAAAAATTTGGACTGTTTGCTGTATTTACAGAACGGTCAAACAGAAGGAGCACATCATACTAATCGCTTGGCTCAAGCACCAGTCTATGCTGAGCAGATTCATACCAGTCTTCAGAAACACTATCCGAACTGTCAGTTTTTCTTTGACCCTTATGGGCATCATGAACAAGTGGATGAGCGATTTCTAGCTTTTTCTAGCTGGTTGGCCCAAAAATGGAAAATCAAGTAAAAGAATTATCCCTTGGCTTTTGCCAAGGGATTGTTGTATTTTTTAACCAAGAGCCTCTCTCTTTTTATCTGGATTCCATACGAAGCTCGCGATAAAGCTAAAGATGATAGTTAGGATAGCGAGGATAATGGCAAGGATGAGGGCAGGGATGCGGATAAGCCACCAGAGTGGGTTTGGTTTTTTATCATTGTGCCATTGTTTCGTTTCGTAGTCTAGACGTTGAAATTCTGATTGGATACGATTAGCGACTGTTTCAATGCCTTCATCATTCATTTTCTTGATATCTGAGATATCGATTGGATTTCCAAAGTTCATATCGACACGTTCGCGGCTAACCAAGCCTTTCAAGGTCATAGGACCTGTGTAGGTAACCGGCATAATACGGACCTTGGCCATTTTGGCAATCAGGGCAACTCCACCCTTGACATCGTTTGAGTGACGGCTCCCACTTGGAAACATGATGAGAGAGCGATCACTTTTTTTAAGAACATTGATAGGATATTTGATGGCTGAGGCGCTAGGATTTTCACGGTCAATAGGAAAGGCTCCGCACATACGAATCCACCATCCAAAGATACGGTTGGTAAAGAGTTCTTTTTTTGCCATAAAGATAAATTGTTTTGGCTTGGTCGCAAAGGCCATGTAAACAGGATCCCACCAGGTACGGTGAGGCGCAACTAAAATATAATTTTCATCTTGATTAGGAATTTTATCAGTATTATGATAGTGGGCATTGCCATTGATGGACCATAGGAGCAAGACAACCAATCCACGTAAATAAGTATAAAACATGCGATCTCCTTCGATTATTTTCTTGTTATTATTATACCTTATCAAAGGAGGGCTGGCAAACTTTTCCCTTGACCAGGTGCATATTTGGGATGAGATTAGAATTCTGTTAAAAAAAATGATATGATAGAATTTATGGATAAAAATAAGATTATGGGATTAACCCAAAGAGAAGTCAAGGAAAGACAGGCTAAGGGCTTGGTCAATGATTTTACTGCTTCGGCCAGTACCAGCACTTGGCAAATCATCAAACGAAATGTCTTTACTCTTTTTAACGCTTTGAACTTTGCCATTGCTTTGGCACTAGCCTTTGTGCAGGCTTGGAGCAATTTGGTCTTCTTTGCTGTTATCTGCTTTAACGCTTTTTCTGGAATTGTGACCGAGCTACGGGCTAAACACATGGTGGACAAGCTCAATCTTATGACCAAGGAAAAGGTCAAAACCATTCGTGATGGTCAGGAAGTTTCCCTCGATCCAGAAGGATTGGTGCTAGGAGATGTGATTCGTCTGTCTGCTGGAGAGCAGATTCCCAGTGATGCCTTGGTTTTGGAAGGCTTTGCAGAAGTCAATGAAGCCATGTTGACGGGTGAAAGTGATTTGGTGCAAAAGGAAGTTGATGCTTTGCTTTTGTCAGGAAGTTTCTTGGCCAGTGGGGCAGTTTTAGCTCAAGTTCACCATGTCGGTGCAGACAACTATGCTGCCAAACTCATGCTGGAAGCTAAGACAGTGAAACCAATCAACTCCCGTATCATGAAATCTCTGGACAAGCTAGCTGGTTTTACTGGAAAGATTATCATTCCTTTTGGTCTGGCTCTCTTGCTAGAAGCCTTGATTTTAAAAGGCCTGCCTCTCAAGTCATCCGTTGTAAACTCATCGACAGCCCTTTTGGGGATGTTGCCCAAGGGAATCGCCCTTTTGACCATCACTTCGCTTTTGACTGCGGTTATTAAGCTGGGCTTGAAAAAGGTCTTGGTGCAGGAGATGTACTCTGTTGAGACCTTGGCACGCGTGGATATGCTCTGTTTAGACAAGACGGGCACCATCACCCAAGGAAAGATGCAGGTGGAGGCCGTTCTTCCGCTGACGGCAACTTATGGTGAAGAGGCTATTGCCAGCATCCTGACCAGCTACATAGCCCATAGTGAGGATAAAAATCCAACTGCCCAAGCTATTCGCCAGCGATTCCAAGGCCAAGTAGCCTATCCTATGCTCTCTAATCTTCCCTTCTCCAGCGACCGCAAGTGGGGAGCCATGGAGTTGGAAGGTCTGGGGACAGTTTTCTTAGGTGCCCCTGAGATGTTGCTGGACTCTGAAGTCCTCGAAGCCAGGGAGGCCTTGGAGAGAGGGTCACGTGTCTTGGTCTTAGCTCTCAGTCAGGAGAAATTAGACCATCACAAGCCGCAGAAACCATCTGATATTCAGGCTCTAGCCTTGCTAGAAATCTTGGACCCGATACGAGAAGGAGCAGCTGAGACGCTGGACTATCTTCGTTCTCAAGAAGTGGGACTCAAAATCATTTCTGGGGACAATCCAGTTACGGTATCCAGCATTGCCCAGAAGGCTGGTTTTGCGGACTATAACAGCTATGTCGATTGTTCAAAAATCACGGATGAGGAATTGGTTGCTATGGCGGAGGAGACTGCGATTTTCGGTCGTGTTTCCCCTCATCAAAAGAAACTTATTATCCAAACGCTGAAAAAAGCGGGTCATACAACGGCTATGACGGGAGACGGAGTCAATGATATCCTGGCCCTTCGTGAGGCAGATTGTTCTATCGTGATGGCTGAGGGAGATCCGGCGACGCGTCAGATTGCCAATTTGGTTCTCTTGAACTCAGACTTTAATGATGTTCCTGAGATTCTCTTTGAAGGCCGTCGTGTGGTCAATAACATCGCCCATATCGCCCCGATTTTCTTGATAAAGACCATCTACTCATTCTTGCTCGCAGTCATCTGTATTACCAGTGCTCTTCTGGGACGGTCGGAGTGGATCTTGATTTTCCCCTTCATTCCAATCCAGATTACCATGATTGACCAGTTCGTGGAAGGTTTCCCACCATTCGTTCTGACTTTTGAGCGAAATATCAAACCTGTCGAACCAAACTTCCTCAGAAGATCCATGCTTCGTGCCCTACCAAGTGCTCTCATGGTCGTCTTCAGCGTCCTGTTTGTGAAAATATTCGGAAGTAGCCAAGGTTGGTCTGAGTTAGAAATCTCAACTCTACTCTATTATCTCTTGGGGTCAATTGGTTTCTTATCCGTATTTAGAGCCTGCATGCCATTTACCCTATGGCGTGTCCTCTTGATTGTTTGGTCAGTAGGAGGCTTCCTAGCCACAGCTCTTTTCCCAAGAATTCAAAAACTGCTTGAAATATCAACCTTAACAGGACAAACATTACCTGTTTATGGTGTCATGATGTTGGTCTTTACCGTGATTTTCATCCTGACTAATCGCTATCAAGCTAGAAAATAAAGAAAGGCTGCAATCTGTGGATTGCGGTCTTTTTAGGTACAGGAGTGCTGGCTGAAATGTGGTATAATAAGAGGTAATAGAGTTTGGAAAGTGAGAGAAGATGATTTCAAAGAGATTAGAATTAGTGGCTTCCTTTGTGCCACAGGGAGCCATTTTGCTAGATGTGGGAAGTGACCATGCTTATCTGCCTATCGAGTTAGTCGAAAGAGGCCAAATCAAAAGTGCCATTGCAGGTGAGGTTGTGGAAGGTCCCTACCAATCTGCAGTCAAAAATGTTGAGGCTCACGGTCTAAAGGAGAAAATCCAAGTTCGTTTAGCCAATGGCTTGGCAGCCTTTGAAGAGGCAGACCAAGTGTCTGTCATTACCATTGCTGGTATGGGTGGTCGTTTGATTGCTAGAATTTTAGAAGAAGGCTTGGACAAGTTAGCTAATGTAGAGCGATTGATCCTCCAGCCCAATAATCGTGAAGACGACTTGCGTATCTGGTTGCAAGACAATGGCTTTCAGATTGTGGCAGAAAGCATTCTAGAAGAAGCTGGTAAGTTTTATGAGATTTTGGTGGTGGAAGCAGGACAAATGAAGTTATCAGCCAGCGATGTCCGCTTTGGTCCTTTTTTGTCCAAAGAAGTCAGCCCAGTCTTTGTCCAAAAATGGCAAAAAGAAGCTGTTAAGCTAGAGTTTGCCCTCGGACAAGTCCCAGAAAAAAATCTGGAGGAACGTCAAGTTCTAGTGGATAAAATTCAAGCCATCAAGGAGGTTCTCCATGCTAGCAAGTGAAGTAATTAACGCATATGAAGCCTTTTGCCCTCAGGAATTTTCCATGGAGGGAGACAGTCGTGGTCTGCAAATTGGTACTTTGGACAAGGATATCCAAAGGGTCATGGTGGCTCTGGATATTCGTGAAGAAACGGTGGCTGAAGCTATTGAAAAGGGTGTGGATTTGATTATTGTCAAGCACGCGCCGATTTTCCGTCCCATCAAGGATTTGGTAGCTAGCCGTCCACAAAATCAGATTTACATTGACCTCATCAAGCATGACATCGCAGTTTATGTCAGCCATACCAATATTGACATCGTTGAAAATGGCCTCAATGATTGGTTCTGTCAGATGCTAGGTATCGAGGAAACGACTTATCTACAGGAAACAGGCCCTGAACGTGGAATTGGACGTATTGGGAATGTTCAGCCTCAGACATTTGGAGAATTGGCTCAACATGTCAAGCAAGTCTTTGGTCTAGATAGTCTTCGAATGGTGCATTATCAAGAGAATGACTTGCAGAAGCCTATTTTAAGAGTGGCCATCTGTGGTGGTAGCGGGCAGTCTTTCTATAAGGATGCTTTAGCTAAAGGAGCGGATGTCTATATCACTGGTGATATTTACTACCACACTGCCCAGGATATATTGTCTGATGGCTTACTAGCATTGGACCCAGGTCACTATATCGAAGTGCTTTTTGTGGAAAAAATTGCAGAGCTTCTTAATCAATGGAAAGAGGAAAAAGACTGGACTATTGATATTGTACCTAGCCAAGCATCGACCAATCCTTTCCATCATATCTAGTTAGAAAGTGAAAACAATGAAAAAAGTTGCCATTATCGGAGCAGGAATTGTGGGAGCAACAGCTGCCTACTACCTCTCGAAAGAAAGTGAACTAGAGGTGACAGTCTTTGACCACGGACAAGGTCAAGCTACCAAGGCCGCAGCAGGAATTATCAGCCCTTGGTTTTCAAAACGACGTAATAAAGCCTGGTACAAGATGGCGCGCTTGGGGGCTGACTTTTACGTGGATTTACTAGCTGATTTAGAGAAATCAGGACAAGAAATCGACTTTTACCAGCGTTCGGGAGTCTTTCTCCTGAAAAAGGGTGAAACTAAGTTGGAAGAACTCTATCAACTAGCCCTCCAGCGTAGAGAAGAATCTCCTTTGATAGGGCAATTAGCCATTCTGGACCAAGCATCAGCTAACGAATTATTCCCTGGTTTGCAGGGATTTGATCGCTTGCTCTATGCTTCTGGTGGAGCGAGAGTAGATGGTCAACTCTTAGTGACTTGTTTGCTAGAAGCTAGTCAGGTCAAACTGGTCAAAGAAAAAGTAACTCTGACACCTTTAGCATCAGGTTACCAGATTGACGAAGAGGTATTTGATCAGGTTATTTTGGCGACGGGAGCTTGGTTGGGACACCTGTTAGAGCCTTTAGGTTATGAAGTAGATGTTCGTCCCCAAAAGGGGCAACTCCGAGATTATCAACTTGCCCAAGACATGGAAGCTTACCCTGTTGTTATGCCAGAAGGGGAGTGGGATTTGATTCCTTTTGCAGGTGGGAAATTATCCCTAGGCGCTACCCATGAAAATGATATGGGATTTGATTTGACGGTAGATGAAACCTTGCTCAAACAAATGGAGGAGGCAGCCTTGCCCCACTATCCTGTTTTTTCGGAAGCGACTTCCAGAAGTGAACGAGTGGGAATCCGTGCCTATACCAGCGATTTCTCTCCTTTCTTTGGGCAAGTACCTGGCTTAGCAGGTGTCTATGTTGCTAGTGGACTAGGTTCATCAGGTCTCACAACTGGTCCTATCATTGGTTACCATCTAGCTCAACTGATTCAAGATAGGGAGTTAACCTTGGACCCTCTAAACTACCCAATTGAAAACTATGTCAAACGGGTAAAAAGCGAATAAGCATTTTACTAAAATTTTAGTCATCCCTCTAGGATGGCAAATGACATTCCCTATCAAAAATGGTAAAATAAGAAAAAATAATCCGAGAATCGAGGAAAGAAGATGCAAGAAAAGATTTTGGTAACGGGTGGAGCAGGATTTATCGGAACCCACACTGTTATTGAGTTAATCCAAGCAGGTCATCAAGTTGTTGTGGTGGATAACCTTGTTAATAGTAACAGAAAAAGTATAGAAGTTGTTGAGAGAATCACAGGAGTTGAAGTGCCTTTCTATGAGGCAGATATCCGTGACACTGATACCCTCAGAGATATTTTCAAGCAAGAAGAACCAACAGGGGTTATTCACTTTGCTGGCTTGAAGGCTGTCGGTGAATCTACCCGTATTCCTCTTGCCTACTATGACAACAATATCGCAGGGACTGTTAGCCTTTTGAAAGTTATGGAAGAAAACAACTGTAAAAACATCATCTTCAGTTCTTCTGCGACAGTTTACGGAGATCCTCATACAGTGCCAATCTTGGAAGATTTCCCACTTTCAGTGACTAACCCATATGGCCGTACCAAACTCATGCTTGAGGAAATTTTGACCGATATCTATAAGGCGGACTCAGAATGGAATGTGGTCTTGCTTCGTTATTTCAACCCAATCGGAGCTCATGAGAGTGGAGATTTGGGAGAAAATCCAAACGGTATTCCAAACAACCTCTTGCCATATGTGACTCAAGTAGCAGTTGGAAAACTAGAACAAGTGCAAGTGTTTGGAGACGATTACGATACGGAAGACGGAACTGGTGTTCGCGACTATATCCACGTTGTCGATTTGGCTAAAGGTCACGTTGCAGCTCTACAAAAAATCCAAAAAGGTTCAGGCCTAAACATTTATAACCTTGGAACAGGTAAAGGCTATTCTGTTCTAGAAATTATCCAAAACATGGAAAAAGCAGTGGGACGTCCAATTCCTTACCGCATTGTAGACCGTCGCCCAGGTGATATCGCAGCCTGCTATTCAGATCCTGCAAAAGCAAAAGCAGAACTCGGCTGGGAAGCAGAACTAGGCATCACCCAAATGTGTGAAGACGCATGGCGTTGGCAAAGTAAGCATCCAAATGGATTTGAAGACTAAGATGGTGATGTCAATCATTGTCCCCTGTTTAAACGAAGAGGAAGTACTTCCTCTTTTTTATCAGGCTTTGGAAGCTTTACTTCCAGATTTGGAAACAGAAATCGAGTATGTCTTTGTCGACGATGGATCAAGTGATGGGACCTTGGAACTCTTAAAGACCTATCGGGAGCAAAATCCGGCAGTTCATTATATTTCTTTCTCGCGAAATTTTGGCAAAGAAGCAGCCCTCTATGCAGGCTTGCAATATGCAACCGGAGATTTGGTGGTAGTGATGGATGCAGATCTCCAAGATCCTCCTAGTATGTTGCTTGAGATGAAAGCTCTACTAGACCAAAATGCAGACTTGGACTGTGTTGGAACACGCAGAACCAGTCGGGAGGGAGAACCCTTCTTTCGCAGTTTCTGTGCTGATCTCTTTTATGGCTTCATGAAAAAAATTAGTCCAGTAGCCCTGCCATCAGGTGTCCGTGATTTTCGCATGATGAGAAGATCTGTAGTCGATGCTATTTTAAGCCTGACCGAGTCCAATCGTTTTTCAAAGGGACTCTTTGCCTGGGTCGGCTTTAAAACCCACTATCTGGACTATCCAAATGTCGAAAGACAGGCTGGCAAGACCAGTTGGAGTTTTAGGCAACTCTTTTTCTACTCCATTGAAGGGATTGTCAATTTTTCAGATTTCCCCTTGATTATCGCTTTTGTGGCTGGTCTCCTATCTTGTTTTATTTCTCTGCTTATGACTTTTTTGGTTGTGGTTCGGACTCTCATTTTGGGTAATCCGACATCAGGTTGGACCTCTCTGATGGCTGTTATTCTCTTTCTTGGGGGAATCCAACTCTTGACCATTGGGATTCTGGGCAAGTATATTAGTAAGATTTATCTAGAGACCAAAAAAAGACCACTTTACCTTATCAAAGAAAAAAGTGACCTTCCTAATTTTACAGAAAAAAATAAAGAGAAAAGACTATAATTTTGCATGGAAATATGCTAAACTAGAAGGGGTGGAACGATCTTGTCGATATTAGAGTTAATCTTTAATCAAGGCACGTGTCGGACAGTTTCTAACAGCCTCTACGACGTCCTGACTAGGAGAAATTTCCTTTTCTAGTTGGTTAGGGTCATCGTAAAAACGCACGATTCCATTATCGTGGTAATCAAATAATTCAGAATAAGTTTGACAAAGCCCACAGGCAATGCAACGTTCAGGTATAAGTGTGATTTTCATATTTATATTGTAATAAGAAAAGTAAAAAAAAACAAGGAGTAAGTTATGGCAAAAGAACCGTGGCAAGAAGATATTTATGAGAATCAAGAAGAACAGACGAGAACGGAACGACGTCAACGTAATCAAAAAGGTACAGGTTTTGTTGCAAATCGTGTCTTGACGATTCTAGCTAGTCTCTTTTTCGTGATTGTTGTAGTAATGATAATAGTATTGATTTACCTTTCAAGTGGAGGGAGTAATCGTACAGCAGCCTTGAAAGATTTTTATGATTCATCTGCCCCTGCTTCAACCTCTGTAACAGAAGAATCTGCATCTTCATCTAGTAAGACTGAAGAAGCAACTTCTACAGAGAGCTCCTCTAGTGAAAGTCATTCTGAAGAACATACTGATAGTGGAGGGACAATTACAGTCCAGGCTGGAGAAGGAGAAGCAACCATTGCCGCTCGTGCAGGAATCTCCATTGCTCAGCTAGAGGCCTTGAATCCTGGGCATATGGCTACAGGGTCTTGGTTTGCTAATCCAGGTGATGTTGTCAAAATTAAATAGGAGTTGATATGAAAACAATTCAAATTGCTATTGACGGTCCAGCTTCAAGTGGTAAGAGTACAGTCGCCAAGATTATTGCCAAGGATTTTGGTTACACCTACCTAGATACAGGTGCTATGTATCGTGCGGCGACCTATATGGCTCTCAAGAACCAGTTAGGAGTAGAAGAAGTTGAAGCACTTCTAGACTTATTGAACCAGCATCCAATTAGTTTTGGGCGCTCAGAAACTGGAGAACAGCTTGTCTTTGTAGGAGATGTGGATATTACTCATCCTATTCGTGAAAATCAAGTGACCAATCATGTTTCTGCTATTGCGGCAATTCCTGAGGTACGCGAGAAACTAGTTTCTCTTCAACAAGAGATTGCCCAGCAAGGAGGGATTGTCATGGACGGTCGCGACATTGGAACTGTTGTATTGCCACAAGCAGAACTGAAAATTTTTCTAGTAGCTTCTGTTGATGAACGAGCAGGGCGTCGTTACAAGGAAAATATTGCCAAGGGAATTGAAACAGACCTTGAAACTCTAAAAGAGGAAATTGCTGCGCGCGACTACAAGGATAGTCATCGTGAGACTTCTCCACTTAAACAAGCAGAGGACGCTGTCTATCTTGATACAACTGGACTAAGTATTCAAGAAGTAGTTAAAAAAATTGAATCAGAAGCAAAAAAACGCATGTCCTAGGGACAGGAGAAGCAGGCTAAAGCTAGCCTGCTTCTTTTCTATCAAACTGAACGCATTCCAAACCAGTCTTTTTTTGAGTTTTTTGATAAAATAGTACTATCAGTGAAAAGGATGGAAGCATGACTAAGAAAATCGTAGCTATTTGGGCCCAGGATGAAGAGGGTGTGATTGGTAAGGACAATCGTCTGCCTTGGCATTTGCCAGCAGAATTGCAACACTTTAAAGAAACAACTTTGAATCATGCTATATTGATGGGGCGTGTGACCTTTGATGGAATGGGACGTCGCTTGCTTCCAAAACGGGAGACCTTGATTTTGACTCGTAATTCAGATGAAAAAATGGATGGCGTGAGTATTTTCAATGATATAGAGTCTGTATTGGACTGGTATCAGGCTCAAGATAAGAACCTCTATGTCATTGGAGGGAAGCAAATTTTTCAGGCTTTTGAACCCTACCTTGACGAAGTGATTGTGACTCAAATTCATGCTCGGGTGGAAGGAGATACCTATTTTCCTGAAGAGTTTGACTTGTCCCTTTTTGAGACAGTTTCAAGCAAATTTTACGCCAAAGATGAGAAAAATCCTTATGATTTTACCATCCAATACCGCAAGAGAAAGGAAGTCTAATGGAACGTAGTATATTTGGTTTTTTCACAGCCATGCTGTGTTTGGTCTGCTTGCTTGCAGGGGCACAGGCTTTTCGTAAAAAGCGTTATGGACTTTCTGTCCTGCTCTGGTTAAATGCCTTTACCAATTTGGTCAATAGTGTTCATGCTTTTTACATGACCTTATTTTAGATAGAATGACAGTATAGAATAGAACGGAAGGAAATCATGCCTACAACTAGGAATAATGATATGATGGTTTATTGCTCGTTTTGTGGCAAAAGCCAAGAAGAAGTACAAAAAATAATCGCAGGCAACAACGCCTTTATCTGTAATGAATGTGTGGAGTTGGCTCAGGAAATCATTCGGGAGGAGTTGGCTGAAGAAGTCTTGGCAGACTTGTCTGAGGTGCCAAAACCAATCGAACTCCTCCATATCTTGAACCACTATGTAATTGGTCAAGATCGTGCCAAGCGTGCCTTGGCAGTAGCGGTTTACAACCACTACAAACGTATCAATTTCCACGATACGCGTGAGGAGTCAGAAGATGTGGATTTGCAGAAGTCAAACATCTTGATGATCGGCCCAACTGGTTCAGGGAAAACTTTCCTTGCTCAGACCTTGGCGAAGAGCTTGAATGTGCCTTTTGCGATCGCAGATGCCACAGCTCTTACGGAGGCTGGTTATGTAGGTGAGGATGTGGAAAATATCCTCCTTAAACTCTTGCAGGCTGCTGACTTTAACATCGAACGTGCAGAACGTGGGATTATCTACGTGGATGAAATTGACAAGATTGCCAAGAAGAGCGAGAACGTATCGATTACACGTGACGTTTCTGGTGAAGGGGTACAACAAGCCCTTCTCAAGATTATCGAGGGAACTGTTGCTAGTGTGCCACCTCAAGGTGGACGCAAGCATCCACAACAAGAGATGATTCAAGTTGATACTAAAAATATCCTCTTCATCGTGGGTGGTGCCTTTGATGGCATTGAAGAAATCGTCAAACAACGTCTTGGAGAAAAAGTCATCGGATTTGGTCAAAACAATAAAGCGATTGATGAAAACAGCTCATACATGCAAGAAATCATCGCAGAAGATATTCAAAAATTCGGTATTATCCCTGAGCTGATTGGACGCTTACCTGTCTTTGCAGCTCTTGAGCAATTGACTGTTGATGACTTGGTTCGTATTTTGAAAGAGCCAAGAAATGCCTTGGTCAAACAATATCAAACCTTGTTATCTTATGACGATGTTGAGTTGGAATTTGACGACGAAGCCCTTCAAGAAATCGCCAATAAGGCTATCGAACGCAAAACCGGTGCGCGTGGTCTTCGTTCCATCATTGAAGAAACCATGCTAGATGTCATGTTTGAAGTACCGAGTCAGGAAAATGTGAAATTGGTTCGCATCACAAAAGAAGCTGTCGATGGAACGGATAAACCAATCCTAGAAACAGCCTAGAGGTGACTATGGAACTGAATACACACAATGCTGAAATCTTGCTCAGTGCGGCAAATAAGTCCCACTATCCGCAGGATGAATTGCCAGAGATTGCCCTAGCAGGGCGGTCAAATGTAGGCAAGTCTAGCTTTATCAACACCATGCTCAACCGTAAGAATCTGGCCCGTACGTCAGGTAAGCCTGGGAAAACTCAACTTCTCAACTTCTTCAATATCGACGACAAGATGCGCTTTGTGGATGTGCCTGGTTATGGTTATGCCCGTGTTTCCAAAAAGGAACGTGAAAAGTGGGGGCGCATGATTGAAGAGTATCTAACGACTCGGGAAAATCTCCGTGCGGTTGTCAGTCTAGTTGATCTTCGTCATGACCCGTCAGCAGATGATGTACAGATGTATGAATTTCTCAAATACTATGAGATTCCGGTTATCATCGTTGCGACTAAGGCAGATAAGATTCCTCGTGGTAAGTGGAACAAGCACGAATCAGCAATCAAAAAGAAATTAAACTTTGACCCAAGTGACGACTTTATCCTCTTTTCATCTGTCAGCAAGGCAGGGATGGATGATGCTTGGGATGCAATCTTAGAAAAATTGTGAGGTAAAGAAATGGCAAAAACAATTCATACAGATAAAGCTCCAAAGGCTATCGGACCATATGTTCAAGGAAAAATCGTTGGCAATCTTTTGTTTGCTAGCGGTCAAGTTCCCCTATCTCCTGAAACTGGGGAAATCGTTGGAGAAACGATCCAAGAACAGACAGAGCAAGTCTTGAAAAACATCGGTGCTATTTTGGCAGAGGCAGGAACTGACTTTGACCATGTTGTCAAAACAACTTGTTTTTTGAGTGATATGAACGACTTTGTTCCTTTTAACGAGGTTTACCAAACGGCCTTTAAAGAGGAATTCCCAGCTCGTTCAGCTGTGGAGGTAGCTCGTCTTCCTCGTGATGTAAAAGTCGAAATTGAAGTTATCGCAGAGATTGGATAAGCTAGTTGAAGTTTGGTTCTGCCAAACTTCTTTTGATATAAGGAGAAAAGATGATAAAGAAACAACTTCACTTGGTGATTGTGACAGGGATGAGTGGCGCAGGGAAAACAGTTGCCATTCAGTCCTTCGAGGACTTGGGATATTTCACTATTGACAATATGCCGCCAGCTCTCTTGCCTAAGTTTTTGCAGTTGGTGGAAACAAAGGAAGACGACCATAAGTTGGCCTTGGTGGTGGATATGCGTAGCCGTTCTTTCTTTTCAGAGATTCAAGCTGTTTTGGATGAGTTGGAAAATCAAGATGATTTGGATTTCAAAATCCTCTTTTTGGATGCAGCTGATAAAGAATTGGTCGCGCGCTACAAGGAAACCAGACGGAGTCACCCACTAGCAGCAGACGGTCGTATTTTAGACGGAATCAAGTTGGAACGTGAACTCTTGGCACCTTTGAAAAATATGAGTCAAAATGTGGTGGATACGACTGAACTTACTCCTCGTGAGCTGCGTAAAACCATTGCAGAGCAGTTTTCAGATCAAGAGCAAGCCCAGTCTTTCCGTATCGAAGTCATGTCTTTTGGTTTTAAATATGGAATCCCGATTGATGCAGATTTAGTCTTTGATGTCCGATTCTTGCCAAATCCCTACTACCTACCAGAACTGAGAAACCAAACGGGTGTGGATGAACCAGTTTATGACTATGTCATGAATCATCCTGAGTCAGAAGACTTTTATCAACATTTGTTGGCCTTGATTGAGCCGATTTTGCCAAGTTACCAAAAGGAAGGGAAGTCTGTTTTGACTATTGCCATGGGTTGTACGGGTGGACAACACCGTAGTGTGGCCTTTGCTAAACGCTTGGCGCAGGACTTATCCAAGAATTGGCCTGTCAATGAAGGGCATCGTGATAAAGACCGAAGAAAGGAAACGGTAAACCGTTCATGAGAAAACCAAAGATAACGGTGATTGGTGGAGGGACTGGGATCCCCGTCATTCTTAAAAGTCTACGTGAAAAAGATGTGGAAATCGCTGCTATCGTAACGGTGGCAGATGATGGTGGTTCATCAGGTGAACTCCGAAAAAATATGCAACAATTGACACCGCCAGGTGATCTTCGTAATGTCCTTGTGGCCATGTCGGATATGCCTAAGTTTTATGAGAAAGTCTTTCAGTATCGCTTTTCTGAAGATGCTGGAGCCTTTGCTGGCCATCCATTGGGTAATCTCATTATCGCTGGCCTGTCAGAAATGCAGGGTTCGACCTATAATGCCATGCAGTTACTGAGCAAATTTTTCCATACAACTGGGAAGATTTATCCTTCCAGTGACCATCCCTTGACCCTTCATGCAGTCTTTCAGGATGGGACAGAAGTGGCTGGAGAGAGCCATATTGCAGACCATCCAGGCATGATTGACCATGTCTATGTGACCAATACCCTCAACGATGATACGCCTCTGGCTAGCCGTCGAGTAGTGCAGACCATTCTTGAAAGTGACATGATTGTCCTCGGACCTGGTTCCCTCTTTACCTCGATTTTGCCCAATATCGTGATTAAGGAAATTGGGAAGGCTCTTTTGGAAACTAAGGCAGAAATCGCCTATGTCTGCAATATTATGACCCAACGTGGGGAGACGGAACACTTTACAGATAGTGACCACGTGGAGGTCCTGCATCGTCACCTTGGTCGCCCTTTTATCGATACTGTTTTGGTGAATATCGAAAAAGTGCCTCAGGAATACATGAATTCCAACCGTTTTGATGAATACTTGGTGCAGGTGGAACATGATTTTGCTGGTCTTTGTAAGCAAGTTCCGCGTGTGATTTCATCCAACTTCCTTCGTCTGGAAAATGGGGGTGCCTTCCACGATGGAGATTTGATTGTGGATGAATTGATGCGGATTATACAGGTGAGAAAATGAGTTTCACAGTAGCAGTAAAAGAGGAAATTCTTGGTCAACACCATCTCAGTCGTTATGAACTATCGGCCATTATCAAGATGTCTGGCAGTATCGGTCTATCTAGTTCGGGCTTGACCTTGTCAGTCGTAACTGAAAATGCTAAGTTAGCTCGGCACCTTTATGAGTCCTTTCTCCATTTTTATGAGATCAAGTCAGAAATTCGTCACCATCAGAGAAGCAATCTTCGCAAGAATCGTGTCTATACGGTCTATACAGATGAGAGGGTGCAGGAGCTTTTAGCTGATTTGCGACTTGCGGATTCCTTCTTTGGTTTGGAGACGGGTATTGATCCCGATATCTTAGCAGATGAAGAGGCTGGTCGTGCTTACTTATGTGGGGCCTTTCTGGCAAATGGTAGCATCCGAGATCCGGAGTCTGGCAAGTACCAGTTGGAGATCAGTTCTGTATATCTGGACCACGCCCATGGACTAGCCTCTCTCCTTCAGCAGTTTTTGTTGGATGCCAAGGTTATTGAGCGAAAGAAAGGTGCAGTTACCTATCTCCAGCGTGCAGAGGACATCATGGATTTCTTGATCGTGATTGGGGCTATGCAGGCGCGTGATAACTTTGAGCGCGTCAAGATTTTGCGTGAAACTCGTAACGATCTCAATCGAGCCAATAATGCCGAGACAGCTAATATCGCTCGGACAGTTTCTGCCAGCATGAAGACTATCAATAATATCAGTAAAATCAAAGATAGAATGGGTTTGGAAAATTTACCAGTGGATTTGCAGGAGGTGGCTCGCTTACGGATCCAGCACCCAGACTACTCTATCCAGCAGTTGGCGGATAGCCTGAGCAATCCCCTGACCAAAAGTGGTGTCAACCACAGACTCAGAAAAATAAACAAGATTGCAGATGAACTATAAAACCACGAATCGTTGATCCGTGGTTCTTTTATTATAAACTGGTCGAGTGTTTGGGTTGTACTTTTTGCTCAGGGTCGATGTAGTTAATGGCATTGTTAACAGCGGTTGGTGCTTCACCCAGTCCTGTGGCAATCAAATCAATCTTTCCTTCGTAGTAGCAGCAGTCACCGATAGCATAGATACCTGCTTGGCTAGATTCCTGTTTGCTGTTGACAATAATCTTGTGACGGTTGAGGTCTAGACCCCAGTTTTTAAGGTTACCAACAGAAGATTTGAAACCATAGTTGACAAAGAGGTGGTCTAGGTCAATAGTTTCTGTTTCATCAGATTTGACTTTTGTGATTTCAAGTTTATCGAGTGTTTTTCCATCTCCAAGGAGTTGGCTAGGGACGAATGGTGTCTTGATGATCACAGAAGATTCCTGCAAAGCTTGGACACTGTGTTCCAAGGCGCGGAAATTATCTCTGCGGTGAACAAGGGTAGTTGGTGCAATTTTTTCAAAAGCCAAAGCCCAATCCACAGCCGAGTCTCCTCCACCAAGAATCGTCACTTTCTTACCAGCATATTGCTGGATGTTGGAAACGTGGTAGTGGATATTTTCATAGTCTTCAACGCCTTCTAGTTCCAGAGGACGTGGTTTGAAGGCACCGCCCCCCATAGCGATGATAACAGTTTTAGACAGGTGACTTCCTTTAGAAGTTGTAATTACAAAGCCTTCTTCTTGTTTTTCAATCTCAAGAACCGTTTCATTGAGATGAATAGGGGTATCAAAGCCGTTTAACTGTTCAATCAAGCGGTTGGTCAATTCTTCTCCAGTCAGGTTTGGGAAACCTGGAACGTCGAGGATTTCCTTTTCAGGATAGAGAATAGCAGGTTGTCCACCTAGTTGTGGAAGGGAGTCGATGATTTGGACCTTGGCTTGGCGTAGGTGGGCATAGAAGGCTGCAAAAAGTCCGACGGGACCACCACCTACAATGGTAATATCATAGAGTTGAGACATGGTTTCTCCTTTGTTTTTTCTAGTCAGTTTATTTTATCATATTTTTTCTTTAATTTAAAATGAAGTAGGATAGGGAAAAAAATGTCAGAAAAATGGTATAATAGAAAGGAACGTGTTTGGACAGAGAGGAGACAGCAGATGAACTTTCAACAATTATCCAACCTGCAATATTGGACTAGCTTGTTTTCTAGTCCTTGGAGTATTGCTATCAATGTGTTTGATATTTTGATTGTGGCCTATATTTTATATCGTTTTACAAAAGCGATAGCTGGCACCAAGATTATGATTTTGGTGCGTGGGGTCGTGATCTTTGTATTAGCCCAGGTTGTGGCCAATATCCTTGATTTAACAACGATTTCTTGGTTGATTAATCAGATTATCACCTATGGGGTTATTGCTGCGGTTGTTATCTTCTCTCCAGAGATTCGGACTGGTTTGGAACGCTTGGGAAGGGCGACAGATTTCTTTTCTACTGCTCAAATTAGTGCAGAGGAGCAAATGATTCGTGCCTTTGTCAAGTCGGTTGAATATATGAGTCCTCGTAAGATTGGTGCTCTGGTTGCCATCCAACGAGTTCGGACCTTACAAGAATACATTGCGACAGGGATTCCTTTGGATGCCAATATTTCAGCTGAACTCCTTATTAATATCTTTATCCCCAACACTCCCCTACACGATGGTGCTGTGATTATCAGAGAAAATCGAATAGCAGTAACCTCTGCCTATCTTCCCTTGACAGAAAGCACAGGGATTTCCAAGGAATTTGGGACCAGACACCGGGCGGCTATCGGTTTGTCAGAAGTATCCGATGCCTTGACCTTCATCGTCTCAGAGGAAACAGGAGGCATTTCTATTACCTATAACGGTGTTTTCAAGCACGACTTGACGATTGAAGAATTTGAAGCAGAGCTACGAGCAATTCTTTTGCCGGCTGTTGAGGAAAAAGTCAGTTTCAAGGACCGTTTGCTAGGAGGTTGGAAATATGAGAAAAAATAGTCTATATATCATTTCATCTCTCTTTTTTGCTTGTGTCTTATTCATTTATGCAACGTCAACCAACTTTCAAAATAGCAATACCGCAAGGCAGGTCAAATCAGAAACCTACACCAATACGATAACGAACGTTCCTATCGATATTCACTATGATAATGACCAGTATTTCATTAGTGGATTTGCATCAGAAGTTTCAGTGATATTAACCGGAGCTAATCGTGTGACCTTGGCCAGCGAAATGCAGGAGAGCACTCGTAAGTTTAAGGTCACAGCGGATTTGACGGATGTCAGTGTTGGAACGATTGAAGTTCCCTTGAATATTGAAAATCTTCCAAATGGAATGACTGCTGTGGCAACGCCTCAAAAGATTACAGTGAAAGTTGGGAAGAAGGTTAAGCGAGATGGGATGCTTGTTGTGCCACAAGTTGACCAAAGCCAGATTGATCCCAAGCTACAAATTGATAGTGTAACCGTGTTAAATGAACGAGTTTCGGTTACGACAGATCAGGAAACATTAGCGAAGATTGACAAAGTTATTGCGCTTCTGCCTACTAGCGAACGGATTACGGGTAATTATAGTGGTTCAGTACCTTTGCAGGCTATTGATCGCAACGGGGTAGTCTTACCGGTAGTTATTACTCCGTTTGATACGACAATGAAGGTAACTACAAAACCTGTGGTATCGAGTTCAAGTGCATCTAATTCAAGTGCAAGTAGTTCGTCGGAGACGTCTTCGTCAACTAAATCAAATAGTTCAAAAACGAATTAAAAAATAGGAAAAGGATTTTATAAAAATGGGTAAATATTTTGGGACTGATGGAGTCCGTGGAGAAGCTAACGTAGAACTAACACCAGAATTGGCTTTTAAACTAGGACGTTTTGGAGGCTATGTTCTTAGTCAACATGAAACGGAAGCACCGAAAGTTTTTGTAGGACGTGACACACGTATTTCCGGGGAAATGCTAGAATCAGCCTTGGTGGCAGGTCTCCTCTCTGTAGGGATTCACGTCTACAAACTTGGTGTCCTTGCAACACCAGCAGTAGCTTACTTGGTAAAAACTGAAGGAGCAAGTGCTGGTGTCATGATTTCTGCTAGCCACAACCCAGCCCTTGATAATGGGATTAAGTTCTTTGGTGGTGATGGCTTCAAACTAGATGATGAAAAAGAAGCAGAAATTGAAGCCCTGCTAGATGCTGCAGAAGATACTCTTCCTCGTCCAAGTGCTGAAGGCTTGGGAACCTTGGTAGATTATCCAGAAGGCTTGCGTAAGTATGAGGGCTACCTTATTTCAACTGGAACTACTCTTGATGGAATGAAGGTTGCCTTGGATACAGCTAATGGTGCCGCTTCTACTAGTGCCCGTCAAATCTTTGCAGACCTTGGAGCTCAATTGACTGTTATAGGGGAAACACCAGATGGTCTTAACATCAACCTTAATGTTGGTTCAACCCACCCAGAAATCCTTCAAGAAGTGGTCAAAGAAAGCGGTTCAGCTATTGGTTTGGCCTTTGATGGAGACAGTGACCGTTTGATTGCTGTTGATGAAAATGGGGACATCGTTGATGGTGACAAAATCATGTACATTATCGGGAAATACCTTTCTGAAAAAGGACAATTGGCTCAAAATACAATCGTGACAACTGTTATGTCTAACCTTGGTTTCCACAAGGCCTTGGACCGTGAAGGCATTAACAAGGCAGTCACTGCAGTTGGCGACCGCTATGTTGTGGAAGAAATGAGAAAATCAGGCTACAACCTTGGTGGTGAACAGTCTGGTCACGTCATCTTGATGGATTACAATACCACAGGTGATGGTCAATTATCAGCTGTCCAATTGACAAAAATCATGAAGGAAACTGGTAAGAGCTTGTCAGAGTTGGCTGCAGAAGTAACTATCTATCCACAAAAATTAGTCAATATCCGAGTGGAAAATGCCATGAAGGAAAAGGCTATGGAAGTTCCAGCTATCAAGGCTATCATCGAGAAGATGGAAGAAGAAATGGCAGGGAATGGGCGTATTCTTGTTCGCCCAAGTGGAACAGAGCCTCTTTTGCGTGTCATGGCAGAAGCGCCTACAACAGAAGAAGTGGACTACTATGTTGATACCATCGCAGACGTAGTTCGAGCTGAAATCGGGATTGACTAAATCCTAGAAAACTAGATGAAAATAAAAAATTATGGTACAATAGCTTATAATATTGTAGCCGAGGGAGAAAGACATGAATCTTAAACGTGAACAAGAATTTGTTAGTCAGTATCATTTTGATGCGCGTAATTTTGAATGGGAAAATGAAAATGGAGCTCCTGAAACTAAGGTGGATGTGAACTTCCAATTAATTCAACATGACCAAGAAAATCAAGTGACTTCCTTGATTGTTGTCTTGAGTTTTATGATTGTATTTGATAAATTTGTCATCAGTGGAACCATTTCACAGGTGAACCATATCGATGGTCGTATTGTTAACGAACCAAGTGAATTGAACCAAGAAGAAGTGGAAACCTTGGCTCGTCCATGTTTGAACATGCTCAACCGTTTGACTTATGAAGTAACTGAAATTGCATTAGACTTACCAGGAATCAATTTGGAGTTCTAATATGAAATTAGCTGTTATCACAGATTCCTCTGCCTATCTCAGTGCAGATACCTTGCAAAGAGAAGATTTATTTGTCTTGGATATTCCTGTTAATATTGATGGTGAGGAGTATGTCGAAGGGATCAATCTGACTGCTGAGGAATTTTACCAAAAAATGGCTCAGGCTTCTGAATTGCCTAAGACCAGTCAACCAAGTATTGCCAAGTTAGATGAGATTCTAACTTCGCTTAAAGAACAAGGCTATACACATGCTTTGGGGCTTTTCCTATCTTCTGGAATTTCAGGTTTTTACCAAAATATCCAGTACATGGTCGATGATTATGAGGGATTAACCATTGCCTTCCCAGACACTTTGATTACAAGTGCTCCTCTGGGTATCATGGTTGAAAGTGTCTTTAACTGGCGAGACCAGGGTGATGACTTTGCCATTATTCAGGATAAGCTAGCTATCCAAATTAGTCACACATCTGCTTTCATCATGGTCGATGATTTGGACCACTTGGTTAAAGGTGGACGCCTTTCAAATGGAGCTGCGATTTTGGGCAATCTGCTAAGCATTAAGCCAATCCTCTATTTCAATAACCAAGGTGTGATTGAAGTGTACGAAAAAGTCCGTACTGAAAAGAAAGCAACCAAGCGCTTAATTGAAATTATCAAGGAAGCAACAGCTTCAGGCCAATACCGTATCATTGTCATTCACGGAAATGCCCCTGAAAAGGCTGAGGAATTGCGTCAGCACTTACTTGAATCTGGAGTAGGTTCGGATGTTTCACTTGCTACATTTGGTAGTGTCATTGGAACACACCTAGGAGCAGGAAGCATTGCTCTAGGTTATATTCCAGTAATTTAGTTTGCGCTTCTAGGCTAGTTAAGAAATAGCAATTGAACACGCCTGGAACCCTCTGTGAAAAAGATAGTTCTTCCAAGGAGGGAGGAGACACTCCTTGATTAGAACTCCTATTTTCACTCTGTGTTCTTACAGGCTTTGTATCTTAGAAATTGAACACGGACTACCTGCCTCTTGAAAAAAGATGCCTGTCTTGCCTTTCATGGAAAGTCAGCGTCATTCCCTATTTTTCAAGGGCAGCTATCGTCCTTTATATCTTAGTCAGGAGTAGAGATGAGTATTCGAGTAATTATTGCTGGTTTTAAGGGAAAGATGGGCCAGGCTGCTTGTCAGATGGTCTTGGCTGATCCAGACTTGGACTTGGTAGCAGTTTTGGATCCCTTTGAGTCTGAATCAGAATGGCAGGGTATTCCTGTTTTCAAGGATAAGGCTGATTTGGTCGGTTTTGAAGCAGATGTCTGGGTAGACTTTACTACACCAGCTGTTGCCTATGAAAATACACGCTTTGCTCTTGAAAATGGCTTTGCTCCAGTAGTTGGGACAACAGGTTTCACGAGTGAAGAAATTGCAGAGCTAAAAGCATTTTCTCGTGCTCAAGATTTGGGTGGCTTGATCGCTCCTAACTTTGCCTTGGGTGCTGTTTTACTCATGCAATTTGCAAGGCAGGCTGCTAAATATTTCCCAAATGTGGAGATTATCGAGCTCCATCATGACAAGAAAAAGGATGCTCCGAGTGGAACTGCTATTAAAACAGCTGAGTTAATGGCAGAAGTTCGAGAGTCTATCCAGCAGGGTGCAGCAGATGAGGAAGAATTGATTGCAGGTGCTCGTGGTGCTGACTTTGATGGCATGCGCATCCACTCAGTTCGTTTGCCAGGCTTGGTAGCCCATCAGGAAGTCATCTTTGGCAATCAGGGAGAAGGATTGACACTCCGTCATGACTCCTATGATCGCAGCTCCTTCATGACAGGGGTGAATTTGGGAATTAAAGAAGTTGTCAAGCGTCATGAGCTTGTCTATGGATTAGAACACTTATTATGAGATTAACGCAAATGCCTTCTGAATTTCAGAAGGCTTTACCAGTATTAGAAAAAATTAAAGAAGCAGGTTTTGAGGCCTATTTTGTTGGAGGTTCTGTTCGAGATGCCCTCCTCAATCGTCCTATCCATGATGTGGATATTGCGACGTCTTCTTATCCAGAAGAAACCAAGCAGATTTTTCCGCGAACAGCCGATATCGGAATCGAGCATGGAACTGTCTTGGTCTTAGATGGGGACGAGGAGTATGAGGTGACTACTTTTCGGACAGAGGATGTCTATGTGGACTATCGCAGACCCAGTGCGGTCTCTTTTGTGCGCTCGCTAGAAGAAGACCTCAAACGCCGTGATTTCACAGTCAACGCCTTTGCCTTGGACGATACAGGAGAAATCATTGACTTGTTCCATGGGTTAGAAGATTTGGAAAAGCAAGTCTTACGAGCAGTTGGAGTGGCAAGTGAGCGTTTCAACGAAGATGCTTTGCGGATTATGCGTGGCTTCCGTTTTCAGGCTAGTCTTGGCTTTGAGCTTGAGTCAGAAACATTTAAAGCTATGAAGACTTTGACGCCGCTTTTGGAGAAAATTTCTGTGGAGCGTACCTTTGTTGAATTTGATAAACTCTTGCTGGCTCCATTTTGGAGAAGGGGCTTGGCTTCCATGATTGAGAGTCAAGCTTATGACTATCTCCCTGATATGGTATCTAGTCAGGACAAGCTCAACAAACTGTTTGATTTGGAGACTGATTTCACTTTTGAAAGCTCTGAACAAGCCTGGGCGGCTCTACTGTGGGCTTTGGAGATTGAAAATGCGCAGCCATTTTTGAAAGCTTGGAAGACCTCACGCCAGTTTGCTAAGCAAGTTCAGGATTTGCTGACTATTTTGGCCTTGCGTGAAAAGGGAGAATTGAGCAAGCGCGATTGTTACCGCTTTGATTTAGATTTACTTTTACAGGCTGAAAATCTTCGTCAGGCCCAAGGAAAAGAGGTCAACCCACAAGCCATCACAGAAACTTACCAGAGTCTGACCATTCATGACAAGAAAGAAATCCAAATCAACGGTGGTATTTTGATCAAGGAATATGGTTACCAACCTGGCCCAGACTTGGGAGAGATTTTAACAGAGATTGAATATGCCATTGTCGATGGAGAATTGGAAAATGACCGTCAAGCCATCCATGCTTATCTGAGGGAGAAAAAATGAGTGATTTTATCGTTGAAAAACTAAGTAAATCCGTCGGTGACAAGACGGTTTTTAAGGATATTTCCTTTATTATCCATGACCTAGATAGAATTGGTCTGATTGGTGTCAATGGAACGGGCAAGACCACCCTTTTGGATGTTCTTTCTGGTGTGTCTGGCTTTGATGGGGATGTCAGTCCTTTTTCAGCTAAAAATGATTACCAGATTGGTTACTTGACTCAAGATCCTGATTTTGATGATAGCAAGACGGTCTTGGATACGGTCCTATCCAGCGACCTCAAGGAAATCCAGCTTATTCGTGAGTATGAGTTGATCATGCTCAACTACAGTGAGGATAAGCAGGCTCGTTTGGAACGGGTTATGGCAGAGATGGATTCTCTTCAAGCTTGGGAAATTGAGAGTCAGGTCAAGACCGTTCTCAGCAAGCTGGGTATTCAAGACTTATCTACTCCTGTTGGGGAATTATCAGGTGGCCTAAGAAGACGAGTCCAGTTGGCGCAAGTTTTACTTGGCAATCACGACCTCTTGCTTCTGGATGAGCCGACCAACCATTTGGATATTGCGACTATTGAGTGGCTGACCCTCTTTTTAAAAAATTCTAAGAAGACAGTTCTCTTTATCACTCACGATCGTTATTTCTTAGACGCTTTGTCAACACGGATTTTCGAGTTGGATCGCGCAGGCTTGACAGAGTATCAAGGGAATTATCAGGACTATGTTCGCCTTAAGGCGGAACAGGATGAACGCGATGCGGCTCTTCTCCACAAAAAGGAACAACTCTATAAGCAAGAATTGGCCTGGATGCGTAGACAACCGCAGGCGCGTGCGACCAAGCAACAGGCTCGTATCAATCGTTTCCACGACCTGAAAAAGGAAGTTTCAGGCGGCGTTGCTGAGACAGACTTGACTATGAACTTTGAAACCAGTCGGATTGGGAAGAAAGTCATCGAGTTTCAGGATGTTTCATTTGCCTATGAAAACAAGCCTATTTTGCAAGATTTTAATCTCTTGGTGCAGGCCAAAGACCGTATTGGAATCGTTGGGGACAACGGTGTTGGAAAATCAACCCTGCTTAATCTGATTGCAGGCAGTCTTGAGCCGACAGCAGGACAAGTTGTGATTGGGGAAACAGTTCGCATCGCCTATTTTTCTCAACAAATTGAGGGATTGGATGAGAGCAAGCGAGTTATCAATTATCTGCAGGAAGTGGCAGAAGAGGTCAAGACCAGAGGTGGTTCTAGTACTTCGATTGCAGAGTTGCTGGAGCAGTTCCTTTTCCCACGTTCGACTCATGGAACCTTGATTGAGAAATTGTCTGGGGGAGAGAAAAAACGTCTTTATCTCCTCAAACTGCTCTTGGAAAAACCAAATGTTCTCCTTTTGGACGAGCCAACCAATGATCTAGACATTGCGACCTTGACAGTTTTGGAGAATTTTTTGCAAGGCTTTGCAGGTCCTGTCTTGACAGTTAGTCACGACCGTTATTTCTTGGATAAGGTAGCGACCAAGATTCTAGCTTTTGAGGATGGCAAGATTCGTCCATTCTTTGGTCATTATACCGACTATCTTGATGAAAAGGCCTTTGAAACAGAGATGGCCAATCAAGTGCAAAAGGCTGAAAAAGAAAAAGTGGTCAAGGTGCGTGAAGACAAGAAACGCATGACCTATCAAGAAAAGCAGGAGTGGGCAAGCATTGAAGGCGATATTGAAGTCTTGGAAAATCGTATCGCTGCTATTGAAGAGGAAATGCAGGCCAACGGCTCTGACTTTGGTAAGTTAGCTACTCTCCAAAAAGAGCTAGATGAGAAAAACGAAGAACTCCTTGAAAAATACGAGCGCTATGAGTACCTAAGTGAATTTGATAGCTAGAAGAATAGAAAAATCCCGTCTCATGGACAGGATTTCTCTATTCTTTTTTTGTTTCCTGGTGGAAAATATTTTGCCAAGTTTCGTGGCGACGCCAGATACTGGTATGGACAATTCCGTCCAATTCATAGCAGATGAGTTTTGTTTTCTGACTGATAGAAGTAATTTGTATATCCTTGATAGCAGAATTCAAGTCTTTTTCGGCTTTATAGGCCTCTTTATCCATCTGATTTCCATCTTGGCGAATATAGACAAAATCATCAGCCAAGAGTTCTTCTAGTTGATTTCCTTGGTCAATCAATTGTTCACGCATAAGCAATTTTTTATAAACATTGTCTAAAATCTCATCCTCAGGGATAGGTGCTGGCTCGATATGGACATCGGTATCAAAGACTCCAAAACGTTCCTCCAGCATAGACTCGACCTGATCCGCAATTTCATGACTCTCATAAACAGACAAGTCAGGATTCATCTCAAGCGTGATATCGAGGTAGATGTTGCTACCGTAGGTGCGACCTCTTTGCGATTTGACCTTGCTGATCTTGGGAATTTCCATAATGGCCTTTTGATAGTCCTCAAGCAGACGGTCATCGAAGCCATCAGAAAGGCTAAAGGAGGACTCGATGAAGATATCATAGGCCGTTTTCAAGATAAAGAAAGTGATGATAATGGCAACCAGTTTATCCACAATGGGATAATTAAAACTGCTAGCTAGAATGGCAATGGTGGTACCAAGTGAGGTAACAGCATCAGACAGATTGTCCTTGGCAGCAGCCTTTAGTGCCTTGGAGTTTGATTTCTTACTGAGGCGAGTGTTGTAGAGATACACCACAAACATAATCGCTGCAGAAATGATTCCTAGAGTTGCACCCAGAGGATCAATAACCGTTTCTTCTCGACTGAGAATTTTCTGAATAGTATCCCTTAGTACATCGAAACCGACATAGAACATGATGATGGAAGTGATCAAGCTAGCCAAATCTTCAATCTTCCAGTGACCGAAACGGTGGTCCCGGTCGGCAGGCTGACGCGCCATCCGTATCCCAATCAAGAGGGCAACATTTCCAATGATATCCGATACGTTGTTAAAACCATCGGCCACCAAACTGGATGAATGAAGGAGATGGCCAGTTGCTAATTTGGCCGCAGACAAGATCAGGTAGGTCGAAATACTGATAATGGCGCCACGCTCAGCTAACTTGAGATTTGAGATAGATTGCTTCATTCAACTTCCTTTCTAGTCATATAGCATTCTACCATTATACTGGTTTTCAAGGGAAAATTCAAATAAGGCAGTTTTTACTCTTTGAAAACTTTTCAAAATTTGGTATAATAGTACTACTCAAGGGAGTAGCTGGCAGAAACCTGTGATAGTGTCGTCATTCCGAATTTTATACTGAAAAGTATGCTTTCCGGCACTATCTTAAACAGCGAGACTTGTTATGATTAACAGGTTTCTTTTTGTTTGTCGTGAAAAGATGCGATGAGGGAAAAGAGAGTCTGTTTTGCACACAATGTCAAGGAGGAGACACATGTCAAAAGAACAAAAACGCCAAGCGTTTTACACTCAGAGTCCTGAAGAGGTCTTGAAGGCTGTGGATGCGACCGAGCAAGGTTTGTCATCAAGTGAGGCAGAAAAACGCCTTGCAGAATTTGGCCACAATGAACTCGAAGAAGGCGAGAAACGATCAATCCTGGTCAAATTCATCGAGCAATTTAAGGATTTGATGATTATCATCCTAGTTGCGGCAGCAATCTTGTCAGTCGTGACTTCTGGTGGGGAAGATATCGCAGATGCCATTATCATCTTAGCCGTGGTAATCATCAATGCTGCCTTTGGTGTTTACCAAGAAGGGAAAGCAGAAGAAGCTATCGAAGCTCTCAAATCAATGTCTAGTCCAGCTGCCCGCGTTCTTCGTGATGGGCATATGGCAGAGATTGATTCAAAAGAATTGGTACCAGGTGATATCGTTGCCCTCGAAGCAGGTGATGTAGTACCAGCAGACCTACGTTTGCTTGAAGCCAACTCTCTTAAAATCGAAGAAGCTGCCCTGACAGGTGAGTCTGTTCCAGTTGAAAAAGACTTGACAGTCGAGCTTGCGACAGATGCTGGTATTGGTGACCGTGTCAATATGGCCTTCCAAAACTCAAATGTGACTTATGGTCGTGGTCTTGGTGTTGTTGTCAATACAGGTATGTACACGGAAGTTGGTCATATCGCTGGCATGCTCCAAGATGCAGATGAGACAGACACACCACTTAAACAAAACTTGAACAACCTTTCTAAGGTCTTGACTTATGCAATTTTGGTCATTGCCCTTGTTACTTTTGTAGTTGGTGTTTTCATTCAAGGGAAAAATCCACTCGGTGAGTTGATGACCTCTGTTGCCCTTGCCGTTGCAGCCATTCCAGAAGGTCTCCCAGCTATCGTAACTATCGTTCTTGCCCTCGGTACTCAAGTTTTGGCTAAAAGAAACTCTATCGTTCGTAAGTTGCCAGCTGTAGAAACTCTTGGTTCAACAGAAATCATCGCTTCTGACAAGACTGGTACGCTGACTATGAACAAGATGACCGTCGAAAAAGTCTTCTACGATGCGGTTCTACATGACTCAGCTGATGACATTGAACTAGGTCTTGAAATGCCCCTGCTTCGTTCAGTTGTCTTGGCCAATGATACGAAAATTGATGTGGAAGGAAACTTGATTGGTGATCCAACCGAAACAGCCTTTATCCAATATGCTTTGGACAAGGGCTACGATGTCAAAGGATTTTTAGAGAAATATCCTCGTGTGGCTGAGTTGCCATTTGATTCTGAACGTAAGCTCATGTCAACAGTTCATCCACTTGCAGATGGACGCTTCCTCGTAGCTGTTAAAGGTGCGCCAGACCAACTCTTGAAACGTTGTGTTCTTCGTGATAAGGCTGGGGATATTGCTCCGATTGATGAGAAGGTTGCAAATCTCATCCATACAAACAACTCTGAAATGGCTCACCAAGCCTTGCGTGTCCTTGCTGGTGCTTATAAGATTATTGACAGCATTCCAGAAAACCTTATTTCTGAAGAGCTTGAAAATGATTTAATCTTTACTGGTTTGATTGGGATGATTGACCCTGAACGTCCTGAAGCTGCTGAGGCTGTTCGTGTGGCTAAGGAAGCTGGCATCCGTCCAATCATGATTACGGGTGACCATCAAGACACAGCAGAAGCTATTGCTAAACGTTTGGGAATCATTGATGCAAATGATACAGAAGGCCACGTTTTAACTGGTGCTGAGCTCAACGAACTATCTGATGAAGACTTTGAAAAAGTAGTTGGTCAATATTCTGTTTATGCCCGTGTGTCTCCAGAACACAAGGTTCGTATCGTCAAGGCTTGGCAAAAACAAGGTAAGGTCGTTGCCATGACAGGTGACGGTGTCAATGATGCGCCAGCTCTGAAAACAGCCGATATCGGTATCGGTATGGGAATCACTGGTACAGAGGTTTCTAAGGGGGCTTCTGACATGATTCTTGCAGATGATAACTTTGCGACTATTATCGTTGCAGTGGAAGAAGGACGTAAGGTCTTCTCAAACATTCAAAAGACTATTCAGTATTTGCTTTCTGCCAATACTGCTGAAGTATTAACCATCTTCCTATCAACCTTGTTTGGTTGGGACGTCTTGCAGCCAGTTCATCTTTTGTGGATCAACTTGGTAACAGATACCTTCCCAGCTATCGCTCTTGGTGTTGAACCTGCTGAACCTGGTGTCATGAATCATAAACCACGTGGACGCAAGGCAAGCTTCTTCTCAGGTGGTGTTTTGAGTTCTATCATCTATCAAGGTGTACTCCAAGCAGCTATTGTTATGAGTGTTTATGGCCTTGCTCTTCTTTACCCAGTTCACGTGGGTGATAATCATGCCATTCATGCAGATGCCCTTACTATGGCCTTTGCAACCCTTGGTTTGATTCAACTCTTCCATGCCTATAATGTCAAGTCTGTTTACCAATCCATCTTGACAGTTGGCCCATTCAAGTCTAAGACTTTCAATTGGTCTATCTTGGTATCCTTCATCCTTCTCATGGCAACAATCGTCGTAGAACCACTTGAAGGAATTTTCCACGTAACCAAACTAGACTTGTCTCAATGGAGAATCGTCATGGCTGGAAGCTTCTCAATGATTATTATCGTCGAAATTGTCAAGTTTGTTCAACGTAAACTTGGCTTTGATAAGAATGCGATTTAAAAAGAAAGTCATCTTCGGATGGCTTTTTATAATACCTTTAAAAAGAACAGAAAAAACTTTAAAAAAGAGATGTTAAAAGTAATGCCGCCTACTAAAATATTAGGTATAAGAATAGTAAATAATAACTTAGAGGGAAATCATGGGAAATAAAAAATGTATTTACTCTATCCGTAAATTGAGTTTGGGTGTTGCTTCAGTTGTTGTTGCTTGTGGTTTAGGATTTTTAGCAGGCTCTGTTGGGAGTGTATCTGCAGATGAAACGCTCGCAGCTAGTCATATCTTAGAAATAGACAAACCTTCTAGCGAAAGCATAGACAAGGATAAGTCTGTCGTGGGTTCAGAAAAAGAAGCCATTTCTTCAGAAGCGCAGCATTATGAAGAAAAACATTTAGATACTCCTAAAGTGACTGAAAAAGAATCTCGTGTTGAATTTCATTATATTGATGAATCAACAGGGAGAAAACTTTTTTCAGATGAGCGTACTGGTAAGGTGGGAGAGGATCTTCACTATGATACGAGAAAGAAAATTAGTGAGTTCAAAAGAAATGGCTATGTATTGGTTGAAGATGGTTATTTGAAAACAGATGAATCTCAGAAACTTTTTCAAGATGAAAAGGAACCTCAAACATACACTATCAAGTTAACTCCAAAACATGAAGTGGTTAGTTTACAAAATCAGACCAATCCTAAGTCAAATGAAGAGGTAGAAACTGGGGTTGTCGATAGTCCTAAGTGGCCTACAGATGCTGAAAAGATTAGAAGCAACCAAGAACAGCCTTTAGAAAGAACGATTCAAAGAATCATTAAATATAAATATAAAAATAATGGCAAAGAAGCCTTTGCTGAGAAAAAACAAAGTATTTCCTTTGAACGCTATGCGACTGTTAATCTTGTGACTAAGGAGATTTCCTATTCAAACTGGAAAATAAAACAGGAGCATCTTAAAAATCAAACAGCCAAGATTAGCTATGTGGATATCAGTGAAAATAAGCTACTGAAAGAAGATACAGTTACAGGCGAGTCTAGATATCCTATTGAATACAGTACGCTAAAAACGATTAGTGACTATAAACGTAAAGGATACGATTTGGTTTCAAGTGACTATGATCGAGGTTTACAATATTTTGACCAAGATAGTAAGGCTGATCAAACATTTAAGGTTGCCTTAACACCTCGTCTAGAATTTGTTTATCCCGAAGATACAATTCCAACCGCTCATAAAAAAGTGGATGAAGATGTTCAAGATTCGCCTCTATGGCCTTCCAATGTCTCTAATATCGTTAACAAAAAATCCATTGATCGCAACATTTCCTATCAAGATTTTGTAACACATGATAAGGTTGTTGAAGACCGAAATGATCAAGTTCATTTTAAACGCGTTGCTAAGGTTGATTTTGTAAGAGGAGATCTCTATTATCGGGATTGGACGAGTGAAGAACCAAATTTACCAAAAGTAGGAAGTCCACTGGTAAAAGGTTTAGTTGCGGATAAAGAAGCAGTTGCAGAAAAAACAGTAGCTGTAACAGATTCTACGATTAAGGAAACTGTCTACTACAAACACCTAGGAAAATGGATAGCAATTTCTCCAACTGAAAATGAGAATGTGGCTTCGATTCAATATCCCAATGACCAAGATGGCAACCCTTCTAAGCCAGGTCTTGCTAGTAATCCAGGTCTAGGAACAATACCTTATCTTAAAGGCTACAAAGCTGTGACATCAACTACTGATTTGGTGTTGAAGGATTCTTCTCATCCAGAATTAGGTTACTTATTACCTGAGGTACCAGAAGATTTTACCAAAGATACAGTGATTCATTATCTACCTGTGAAAGCTACCGAGCCAGAACCGCCAAGAGGAGAGCAACCCAAGACTCCGGCAAATCCATTTCCTAAAGACCCTAAGCAACCGGAAGTACCGACTGTTGAGAAACCAAAGACTCCAGCAAGTCCAGTACCTGAGGAGCCAAAGCGACCTGAAGTTCCAGCTGTTGATCAGCCTAAGGTTCCCGAAAAACCATCCCCTAAGGAACCCAAGCAGCCTGAAGTTCCGACTGCTGAGCAACCTAAAACTCCAGCAAGTCCAGCACCTGAGGAGCCAAAGAAACCAGAAACTCCAATAATAAGGGAAACAAAGGAAGCTGGTGAATTACCAGAGACAGCTAGTCATGATTCTATTTTACTAGTAGTTGGCTACCTATCAGCTCTATCTGGCCTTCTATTGTTTAAAGGTAAAAAAGATTAAGAATTTACAAATAGCAAAAAAGTCATCTTCGGATGGCTTTTTGCTACAGTTAAGGGAAAGGGCTTGCAGTTATCGGCTTTTGTGCTATAATTGCTATAATATAGTAAAAAGCAAGAGGAGTGAGCAGAAGTGGAAAAGAAAATTGTAAAGGATATTTTGTTTTTATCTCAGGTGTCTCAGCCGGCAAATCAGGATGATCTGTATCTTGCCAGAGATTTGCAGGATACACTTTTAGCGAATCGTGAGACTTGTGTCGGTCTGGCTGCCAATATGATTGGGGTGCAGAAGCGCGTGATTATCTTTAATCTTGGCTTGGTTCCTGTGGTCATGTTTAATCCAGTGCTCCTGTCTTTTGAAGGACCTTATGAGACAGAAGAAGGCTGTTTGTCTTTGACAGGTGTGAGACCAACTAAGCGTTATGAAACTATAAGGGTTGCCTATCGTGACAGCAAGTGGCAGGAACAGACCATTACTTTGACAGGTTTCCCGGCTCAGATTTGCCAGCATGAACTGGATCACTTGGAAGGACGAATCATTTAGGAGGAAAGCAAATGAAACGGATAATCTTTGAACTTATTTTTATAGCAACGACCTGGTATATCTTCTTACCACCCCTTAACCTGACCAGCTGGGAATTTCTCTTTTTCCTCTGTGGGCATTTGCTGGTTGTGGCAATCTTATTTGGCTTTGGCAAGGGAATAAATCTGGTCAAAACAGTTCATGTGCGCCACGGTAAAGCGGAAGCTGCCTTAAATCTAGAGAGTTTCAAAATCAATCGATTAGGGAAAATCCTTTTAGCTTCTATTGGAGGAATTCTTCTCTTAGCTGGTTTAGTTTCCTTGGTGACCTCCAGCATTTTTCAGGCTAAAAATTATGCTAATGTAGTCACAGTTACGGAAAAAGACTTTACTGAATTTCCTAAGACTGACACCAGTAAGGTTCCTATCTTAGATAGAAGTACTGCTGAGAAAATTGGTGACCGCTACTTGGGTTCTCTAACAGATAAGGTATCGCAGTATGTAGCGGCAGATACCTATACCCAATTGACGATTGATGGGAAACCTTATCGAGTTACGCCACTAGAATACGCAGACCCTATCAAGTGGTTTAACAATCAAGCAAAAGGAATCGGCGAGTATATCAAGGTGGACATGGTAACCGGTAATGCGGACTTGGTGGACTTGAAGACACCAATCAAGTATTCGGACTCGGAGTATTTTAACCGCGATGTCAAGCGTCACCTGCGCTTGAAGTACCCAACTAAAATCTTCAAGACTCCATCTTTTGAGGTGGACGATGAGGGTAATCCTTTCTATGTAGCAACGGTTTACCAAAAGCAATTTGGACTTGCGGTTTCCCGTCCTGTTTCAGTCATTATCTTGGACGCCACAAACGGAGAAACCAAGGAATACAGCTTATCAGAGGTCCCAGAATGGGTAGACAGGGTCTATCCAGCTGAGGAAACCATCGAGCAAATCAACTATAACGGCAAGTACAAGGACGGTTTCTGGAATGCTATGATTTCCAAGAAAAACGTGACCCAGACTACCAAGGGCTATAATTACTTGTCTATCGGTAATGATATTTACCTCTACACAGGTGTGACATCGGCCAATGCTGATGAAAGTAATCTTGGTTTTATCCTAGAAAATATGCGAACAGGAGAAATCACTAAGTACAGCTTGGCTTCTGCGACCGAAGAATCAGCCCGTGAATCAGCCGAAGGTGCTGTTCAGGAGAAATCCTACAAGGCAACCTTCCCAATCCTCATCAACCTCAATGACAAGCCTCTCTACATCATGGGCTTGAAGGACAATGCTGGTTTGGTCAAAGAGTACGCTTTGGTTGATGCAGTCGAGTATCAAAATGTTATCGTAGCTACGACAGTAGAAGAACTGCTCAGCAAGTACGCCAATAAAAACGACCTTGAATTTGATAATGAAACGACAGAAAGTATTAAGGGTGTGGTAGCAGACCTCAAATCAGCTGTTATCAAGGGCGACACCGTCTACTTCTTTAAAGTTGATGGCAAGATTTACAAGGTTAAGGCCTCAGTATCAGATGACCTTCCTTACCTTGAAAATGGTAAAACCTTCGAAGGTCAAGTAGGAAAAGACAACTATCTCAAGACCTTTAAAGTACAGTAAGGGAAGAGGCTGGGCAAAAACTCAATTTCAGGAAAAAATGAAGTAAATTTTTCCACAATAAAACGCATAGTATCAAGATTTCTCAATTCCTGATACTATGCATTTTTTAATTTTAATGCCTTTTTCCCCAGTCTCTTTTCAGATGAATTTCTTGGTTGTGGCTAAAAAATATGCTACACTATCAATATGAAAATTTTAATCCCAACAGCGAAAGAAATGAACACAGATTTGCCAAGTATCGAAGCTGCTCCTTTAAGACTAGAAAGTCAGGCTGTGCTGGATGCCTTGGCTCTCTATTCTGCTAGTCAATTGGAGAGTTTTTACAAGGTATCAGCAGAGAAGGCGGCGGAAGAATTTCAAAATATCCAAGATTTGAAAAGGCAAGCTGCTCAACACTACCCAGCCTTGAATCTATTTGATGGGCTTATGTACCGCCACATTAAGCGAGACAAACTGAACGATGCAGAACAGGCCTATCTTGAAAATCATGTCTTTATTACTTCGGCTTTGTACGGAGTCGTACCAGCCTTGTCACCCATAGCCCCTCACCGTTTGGACTTTTTGATGAAATTAAAGGTCGCTGGTAAGATTTTGAAGAGCCATTGGAAGCAAGCCTATGATGAGGCTGTGAAGCAGGAAGAAATGATTTTCTCTCTATTGTCATCCGAGTTTGAGACTGTATTTTCTAAGGAAATCAGAGAAAAAATGGTGACCTTCAAATTCATGGAGAATAGAGGTGGTCAGTTGAAGATTCATTCAACTATTTCTAAGAAAGCGCGTGGTGCCTTCTTGACAGCTCTGATAGAAAATCAAGTACAGACGGTGGAGGAAGCACGTCGCTTAAGTTTTGCAGGATTTACCTACCGAGAAGATTTGTCCCAGCCACAGGAATTGGTTTTTGTAAAAGAAGTATAGAAATCAGATAAGAGAAAAAGTCAGCAGAATCATGCTGACTTTTTTGATAACTTATAAAGTATTGGATATATGAATTTCATTTGATAAACAGTTAAGATGATTAACCAAATCCATGATTGACAGATGATTTCGACAAATAAACTTCTTGGTAATTCCTGGAATATAGAAATTAGACACGATGATATCGTAATCTGTCTGATTTAAAATCTCAGGACTTGTTTTCAATTCATCCCAAGTATCGAAGGTAAAGCGGTTATTACAGTAATAGGAAAGCATATCAACAAAGGTAAGGGATATAGCATGGTCAAAGTTACTGATAATCAAAACCTTGATAGGTGGTCGATTTTCTAACAACTGAGTAGAGAGGTTTTCAGCATGGGTCAATAGGGTATACATCAAGTGTTCCAACTGTTCAGGATGGTCATGCTGTCCAATTGCCTGACGATATTGAGCCAGTTCTTGACGTGCACTTCCCATAAAGTCTGGGAAGTAAACTTCGAATTTTTTAATCGTCAATGCTTTTTGTTCAAATAAGATTGGGGTAGAAAAGATTTCCTGTCTTTCAAAGAAAGCAGTGTTGTGTAAATGCCAAATCAGCTCATCGTGGTTAGTAAAAGTAATCTTATATTGTTTTGCTAGACGTTCTAATATTTGACTCAGTAATTGGTAAGAGTGTCTTGCTTCACTGTTATCTTCTATAGAGTTGAAGAATTCTTGAGGATCTAAGAAAATGTTACTTTGAATAAAGGAAATAAAAATTTGTGTAATGATATCTGGAGTGATTTCAAGTTCAAATACTTGAGAAAAATAGCCTAGTATCTCTTCAAAATTTGGAATACTTTCCAAAATAGGGTAGTATTCATCGTAGAAATGATTTGGTAAGTCGATAAAATGACCATTTTTGATGCGGTAAATACTGATAGCTATCATCAGTTTGTACATTCTATAAATTGAAAATCGCATTGGATAATTCGTGATTTTATAGAAGAAGTCAGCAAATTCTGTTAAATCTTCCTCAGGAAGGTCAGGAAAAGGCCAATCTAGGAAATAATAGCGCTCAGAAAAATATTGGGCAAAAAAATAGCGAATATCGATTTCATTGCCACGTATTTCGGATGGAGTAAATGATAGTTCAATTTGGAATTGAGTTGATAGAGTTTTTGTAATATTTCTGCCCAGTCGATAGAGGTTGGCATTACTAGAGTGAAGATTTTCTATTGTTCGATAAATAGGTAGCCCCTCATTAAAAAACAGATACTCTAGTAATTGAAAAGATTGAGAATTAGCAAGAAAATATTGATAAATATCTTCTACACTAGTGTTAACTTCTAAATCTATCATGATTCCGTTAACAGAAGATTGGATGTCAATAGATGGAAAGGCAACACGTAATTCATTTAAATCACTTTTTAAGATTCGTTCTGTACATCCTAATTTTTCGGCTAGTTCATGCAATTTCATCCAATTACGATTCTGAATTAAGGTTTCCATTAAACGTAATTGTCTTTGATCTTTTGTGGATAAAAGGTTTCTCATATGGGTATTATCCTCCTTAATTTATTCTATCATTTTTCTGTTTTTAATCAACTATAATGTTAGAGCTAAAAAAATGTTCCGACGATTCAAAAAAAAAGAGAATATAATAACTGGCTCTGAAAATCAGAAATACGATATAGTAATTCCTTGGATAGTGTTGATTTATATATTAAATAGTTGTAGAGTAGGAATTATAAAATATTACTTAGGAGTTCAAAATGAAACATTCACATAAGAAATCATTTGACTGGTATAGTATGCAACAACGATTTTCTATTCGTAAGTATCACTTTGGTGCAGCGAGTGTTTTACTTGGTACAGCCTTGGTCTTAGGATCAGCTGCTAATGCTCAAACTGTACAAGCGGATGAAAATGGTTCTGAAAATACAAAGACAGTTAAAGCTGATAAGTTAGATGATTCTGCTAAGATTGTGGAAACGCAAAGTACAAATACTAAGTCAGAGAAGACTTATGCAGCTCCATCTGTTTCAAATCCAGTGGAAGCAACTCCAACTAAATCTGATGAAGCTAAAATGCCAGCAGAAAAAGTTGAAGAAGCTAAAATTCAGAAAGAAGAAGTATCTTCTAAAAATGCTGTTGATAAGTCAAAATTATCAGCGGCTCTTTCGCGTGCAGAAAAATTGGAGATTAAATTGTACACTGAAGAAAGTGTAAAACGTCTTCAATCTAGTATACAATCTGCTAAAGAATTACTAAATAAAGCAGATGTGACAGAATCAGAATTATCTCAAGCAGAGTCTGAACTTCAGGCTGCAGTTATTGCTTTGGAACTTAGAGGGGCGACTACGACTAAAGTTATTGATAAAACTGAAGTAGTGAGCAAAATTGAATCTGCTGAAAAGAAAAATGCAGAATCAAAAGTAGCTGAACAAACTTCTGAAGTAGACAAAGAGTCAGAAGAAAAAGATAAAATTGCCTTAAAACCTGTAAAGGGGCTTCGAGTTGAAGATGCAAAGGCAAATAAAAAAGGCGGGTGGAATATTCCGTTAGATCAAGAAGCACGCTTAAGATTAAAGAGTGCTATTGAGGCTCATGCCGCACAAGGTAGTTCGCGTCGTCGGAAACGTGCTATCGGAGATTTGGATTATACCTTCAAGAAAGTTATGACCCCAGTTAATCCAGGTTTCTACGCAGATGCCAAGAGTGTTGATGAGTTAACAGTTAACCCAGACTATATAAATGAAACAGTTGTCAACGTTTGGTATAAAGACTTAGGTTATATCAATTTAGTCGACAAAGATGGACATTACATCAATTCAAATGGTGAAGTAGTAGAAAATAAAGAAGCGGCTGTCCGTAGACAATACAAAAATGATTTTAATGACACAACAAGAGCAGATGTAACTGAAATTCCTAATGCACCAGTTGGTTGGAAAATTAGTGACAATCAATCTATTCGTGGATATGATGCAGAAACAAAAACTATTGATCCAAACGACGATAATGATTTAGATGCTGTTGGTAAAGACTCTAATGTAGTCATTGAAAAAGAAAATCAAAAAGCTGTCATCCGTTACGTAAGCACTAACGGTAACCGTGTTCTCACAACAGATGAAGTAACAGGTAAGTCAGGAGAAGCCATTGCCTACAGCACAACAAGTCA